>JANXZT010000358.1 GCA_025355395.1 Betaproteobacteria bacterium | reverse complement strand
GTTGCGGCAACGTTGACAAAGCTCGTCAGCGTGACGAAGTCGCGCTCGAGCGCACTCTCGTGCGCCGTGGAGCCAGCCGATGTCCACTGAAATCCGATGATGTGGGAGCGGCGACTGAGTGGAATGCGCCTCGCTTGCGGCAATCGTCGAACCTTCCCTACTCTGTGATCAACCTACTCTTTCCTCCGCGAGTGCACAGCATACTCGTGGATAAGTGCATTGATAGAGTGCGTCGCGGCTATATCGAGACTAACCCACTCCAGCGAACTCAGGCGTATGAAGATTCGCCTGAATTTTGCGCGAAACTCGAGCTTCTTTTTCGCCTCAAATGTGTTAAGAGAGCGACCGATTGCGACGGAATGCGCGAGGGTGCGACAGAGTGCGCGCGGGCGCGCTCTGGAGACCAACAGTCGGTGCAGAGCTGTTCTCCGCCTCCTGGCTCATAGAGACATTCTTCCTCCACAACAGGGTGAATCGATCCACCTACCGTGGGCCCGCTGGAATCCTCCTGCGCTGAAGCAGGAAGTAGGCCGCAGGTACCACGAACATCGTCAGAAGCGGCGCTGTGATCATCCCGCCCACCATCGGCGCCGCGATCCGACGCATCACCTCAGAACCGGTTCCCGTGCCAAACATGATCGGTAGAAGGCCTGCGATGACCACCGCGACCGTCATGGCAAGCGGCCGCACCCGCAATGCAGCCCCCTCTTCGATGGACTGGCGCAGGGTGGCAATGTCAGGCAATCGCCCGGACAAGGCGTGACGTGCAACGGACTGGTTGATGTAAAGAAGCATGACGACGCCGAACTCGGCCGTGACCCCGGCAAGGGCTATAAAGCCGACCGCCGACGCGACCGACATGTTGTAGCCCAAGAGATAGATGAGCCAGAAGCCGCCGACGAGGGCGAAAGGCAGCGTTGCCATGATGAGGATCGCCTCGGTGAGCCTGCGAAAGATCAGGTACAAGAGCACGAGAATGATCCCCAACGTAAAGGGCACAACGACCTCGAGACGCTCGGTGGCACGCGCGAGGTATTCGTACTGTCCCGACCACGAAAGGGAATAGCCAGCAGGAAGCTGAACCTTCTGGGCCACCAACTGCTGCGCTTCCCTGACGTAGGAGCCCAAGTCCCGACCGCGAATGTCCACATAGATCCAACCGTTCGGGCGGGCGTTTTCGCTTCGGATCATTGTGGGTCCATCCGTGATGGCGATCTGCGCGAGGTTCCCCAGCGTCACGGTTGCTCCTTGGGGAGTGATCACAGGAAGCTGCTGTAACTTCGACACGGAATCGCGCAGTTCCCGAGGGTAGCGGACATTGACCGGAAAGCGCTGCAAACCCTCCACGGTCTGCGTCACCTCGCCGCCACCGATCGCATAGGTGATGACGTCTTGCACATTCTGAATGTTGAGTCCGTAGCGGGCGGCGGCGAACCGATCAATGCGGACCTCGATGTAGCGGCCACCGGTCACCCGCTCGGAGAACGCAGAGACAGTCCCCGGGATAGACTTGAGGACATCCTCAATCTGTCCGCCGATGCGCTCGATGACGTGGAGGTCGGGACCCGCGACCTTGATACCAACGGGACTCTTGATACCCGTCGCCAGCATGTCGATGCGGTTGCGGATGGGCGGGACCCAAATGTTGGACATACCAGGAATGTTTAGCGCAGCGTCCATGTCGGCGGTCAATTTGTCCATTGTCATGCCGGCCGGCCACCGATCGGTGGGTTTGAACTGAATGGTGGTCTCGAACATCTCCAATGGCGCGGGATCTGTTGCCGTATCGGCGCGGCCCGCCTTTCCGAAAACGCTCTCGACTTCCGGGAACTGTTTGATGAGCCTGTCAGTCTGTTGCAAAAGCTCAGTTGCCTTGTTTGCCGAGAGGCCCGGCAGCGCACTCGGCATGTAAAGGATCGTGCCTTCATTGAGTGGTGGCATGAATTCGCTCCCAATCTTGAGCACCGGATAGATTGACACCACGAGCACGAGAACGGCCCCTCCGACGATCCACCACGGACGTAGCATCGCCCAGCCGATCGCCGGGCGGTAGACGGCGCCTAAGAGACGATTCAGGGGATTCTCGGCCTCACCGCGAATGCGCCCTCGGATAAAGATGCTCATGAGCACGGGCACCAGGGTCACCGAGAGTCCCGCCGCGGCCGCCATCGCGTAGGTCTTGGTAAAGGCAAGTGGGGAAAAGAGTCGTCCTTCTTGCGCTTCGAGGGTAAAGACCGGGACAAAGGACAGCGTGATGATGATGAGGGAGAAGAAAAGCGCAGGTCCCACTTCCGATGCCGCACTTGCGATGAGCTGCAGCTGCTCAGCTGCATCGGGTTCCCGATCGGCGTGCTCCTGCCGCCAGTGCTCCAGGTGCTTGTGTGCGTTCTCGATCATAACGATGGCCGCATCAACCATGGCCCCGATCGCGATCGCGATCCCTCCCAAGGACATGATGTTCGCATTCACGCCCTGGTAGCGCATGACGATGAAAGAAGCCAGGACCCCAAGCGGCAGCGTCACGATTGCCACCAGGGATGAGCGCAAATGAAATAGAAAGGCGGCGCATACCACGGCAACGATCAGGAACTCCTCGATGAGCTTACCCTTCAAGTTATCGACCGCATGGCGAATGAGCGCCGATCGGTCGTAGGTGGGAACGATCTCGACGCCCGCCGGCAGTCCCCGCTTGAGTGTGTCGAGCTTTGCCTTGACGGCATCAATCGTGGCGAGGGCGTTCTTTCCGGAACGCAAGATGATGACGCCACCCACCACTTCTCCCTGGCCGTCCAACTCGGCGATGCCGCGCCGGATCTCCGGGCCTCGCTGCACGAAGGCCACATCCTTGAGGAAAATGGGGGTGCCCTCCGCACCCAATCCAACCGGAACCGCCCGAAAGTCATCCAGGCTCTTCAAATACCCGGTCGCGCGGACCATGTACTCGGCCTCCGCAAGATCGAGCACCGATCCGCCGGCCTCGCTGTTAGCGCGCTGCAGAGCCTCGATGACCTGGCTCTGCGAAATCTTGAGCGCGCGCAGTCGATCGGGCATCAGTACCACCTGGTACTGGTTCACCATGCCGCCGAGGGTGGCGACCTCCGCGACATCGGGCACGGTCTTGAGCTCATAGCGCAGGAACCAATCCTGAATCGTGCGCAACTGCGCGAGGTCATGGTGGCCGGTACGGTCCACGAGCGCGTACTCGTAGATCCAACCCACACCCGTTGCATCCGGACCAAGGGAGGGCTTCGCGTTAGGCGGTAGGCGCCCTTGCACCTGGGAGAGGTACTCGAGCACCCGGGAGCGCGCCCAGTAGAGATCCGTGTGGTCCTCGAACAGCACATACACGAAAGAATCCCCGAACATCGAGTAGCCACGAACCGTCTTCGCACCCGGCACCGACAACATCGTGGTCGCCAAAGGATAGGTGACCTGATCCTCGACCACTTGCGGTGCTTGTCCGGGATAGCTTGTCTTGATGATGACCTGCACATCAGAGAGGTCCGGAATCGCATCGAGCGGCATGTGTCGCATCGAATACACACCCCAGGCCGTGAGCATGGCGATTGCCATCAGCACGAGGAAGCGATTGTGGAGGGACCAACGGATGAGAGCCGCAATCATGGCTGGCGCTCCTCTCCTGGCACGCCTTGCGGTGCGGCCATATGAGAGAAGGCTCCTCGCAAGTTGGCCTCAGAATCGATGAGGAATTGCCCGGAGGTCACGACCTGATCCCCGGCATTGAGACCCTTGAAGATCGCCACCTTCCCGTTGCTTTCCTCTCCCGCGACGACTTCAACGGGGTGAAAGCGCCCGCCGCCATCGGCAACAACGACCGTGGTACGGGTGCCGGTCCGGATCAGTGCTTCGCTCGGCATCTGCAAAGCCGAAGGCCCCGCCGCACTCTGAAGGATCACATCCGCGTACATACCCGGCTTCAATTCAATGCGGGGATTCTCAAAAACGATCCGCGCCTTAAGGGTCCTCGTCTCCGAAACCAACTCCGGGTACACGTAGTCAACGCGCCCCCGAAACGTATGCGCGGGCAACGCCACCACCCGCGCCTCGGCCGATTGCCCCTGTAGCGCAGACCCACCCTGACCCTCAGGGATCTGCGCGATGAGCCACACCTTGGACAAATCGGCGATGGCGAACAGATTCATGCCGGGATTGACCTGTCCTCCTTCGCGGACGCCAAGATCCGTAACCACCCCCGATAAAGGGGCAAATAGCCCGACGCGCCGCTCTGCCCGGCCGCTTTTTTCGATGCGGGCAATTTCGGGATCGGCGAGCCCCAAGAGGGACAGGCGATGGCGTGCGGCCTCCACGAGGGGCTGATTCGAAGCATCGCTCGTCGCGTGGCCGGCCACGACAAGATCCTGCGCGGCGGACAGGATATCGGGCGAGTACACTTCGGCGAGCAACTCTCCTTGTTTGACACGCTCGCCAACCGCTCGCACGTGCAGGCGTTCCACCCAGCCGGCAGCGCGCGTCTGGACCACCTGAACACTCTCTTCGTTCACAGCGACAACACCGGTCGTTCGGATCTCACCGCCGACAGTGCCGCGCTCAACAGTGCTGGTGCGGATACCGAGGTTTTGTACCATCCGTGGATCGATCGAAATCATCATTGAGCCGCCGCTTTCCTCGCTCGCGTACTTCGGCTGTAGTTGCATATCCATGAAGGGCGACTTGCCCGGTTTGTCGAAATGGACGTCGGGCTTCATCGCGTCGTACCAATAGAGGACCTGGCCCCTGTCTGAGGCCGCCTTCATCGGCACGGATGAACCGCGGTGGCTGAAGAACCAGAAGCCTGCGACCGCGAGGCCGGCAACGATCAAGGCAACCGAGACGATCTGCGAGGCTTTCATGGCTGCGCTCCTGCGGCGACGGCACCCGGTCCGTAGAAGTAATAGAGCTTGGCCGCGCTCGCGGCACGTCGGCCTTCGAGTTCGACATCCTTCAAGCGCACATCGATCAACTCGCGCCGCGCGGTGAGCACACTCGATAGGTCCGATTTGCCCGACCGGTAGTCGGCAAAGAGGTAGTCGACTTTCTGTTGCGCCAATGCCAGACGCGAATCTCTCAAGCGCGTTAGCTGGCGTGTGGTGAGGTCATACTCCGCGAGAGCGGCGTCCAACGCTTCCGTGTGATCGCGGAGCATTGCATCGCGCTCGTGCTCGACGCGATGCAGCTCCTCGCGCTTCGCAGCAATCTGCGGATCCTGGCGCGTGCGCCCGAAGATCGGCAGGCTCCAGGTGAACTCGAGGGTCACCATGTCGCCGTAAGGGGCGCCGCGTGCGCCGTAGGCGAACTCCACGCCCCAATCTGGCCGTTTCGCAGCCTCCGCTTCATGGATTTCGGCCTGCGCCTGCTGCGTCATCGGCACATAGACGGCAAGCTCGGGATGCTCGTGAACGTGATGCCGAAGTTCCTCCATGTCGATCGGCATCGCCGGCGGATCACCGGATAACGGTCCCTCGGCATCCGGCCCGACCCAACGCCGAAGGGCCGCGCGCGCTTTGGCGATCTCAGCACGCAAGGCATCGCGTCGATCCGCGATGTCTGCCGCTTCTTGCTGAGGCGCGATGGCATCTACCGCCGCGCCTCGGCCCGAGCTGATTTGTGCCCGAATGGCCTCCGCGAAGAGCTGGTTTTCGTGATCGAGTTGATCGAAGAGTGCCCCTTCGCGCTCAAGGTAGTAGCGATCAAGCCACGCAAGGGCTGCGCCCCGTTGCACCGTGAGCATCGTAACGCGCCGCTCGGCCTCCGCCCGGTCGATAGCAGCGCTCGCCCCGGCCGTTTCGGCCTCGCGCTTGGCGCGATTCGGCACTTCCTGCATGAGCCCCACCTTTCGCATCGTCATGAAATCTCGGGTGAGACTCCACTGCTCTGAGCTGGTGACGGGGAGATTCTCCACCCCCGCGACGAGCTTGGGGTCAGGCAATCGGCCAGCCGCCGTGGATGAGGATCGCGCGGACTCAACACTCGCCCTCTCTCGCGCGATATCGGGTGAGGACTGGGCGGCGATCTTGAGCGCCGCTTCGAAGGTAAGAGATTGCGCGCATGCCAAGCGCGCGACTCCGACAAGAATCAACACTGATATTGGTCTCAACATGACTGGTCCCGTGCGTCGATGAAGCCCATGCGCCAATCGGATCGGGGCGAGCCATCAGGCCGCGCGAAGATCCAAAAGCGCATTGCAAGCGACCGGACACTCCGGTGTGCCGACGGCTTGACGTTGCTTTAAGGCGCAGCCGAGCGGCTGCGAGGTGAGGTCAGGCGAGGCGCGGTGGTCGCCACAGTCCATCAGGACTGAGCGAGGGCAGGAGCGATGTAAGCATTGCAGATAGGATCGAGCGCACGCGTGCGATCACAACCGACCCTTCGGCACTCAGTGCAACGCTGGGTGCACTCGGACAGCACCCCGCTTTACCCGGTGTGCAGTGGCCCTGCGAACCGGAGAGGGGTGATCCCATCTTGCCTTTGCAAGGACTGGCGGAGTCCGTCTTTCCGGGACAGCAATCCCCCGCTGCACCGCCGCAGTTCGCATGGGTAGATTGTGGATCGCACGCGCGATCCTGCCCGATGCCTGCCAGCCCATAAAGCGGCAGGGTCAAAAGGATCGCAAACAGGGCGAGAATGCGGACTGCGCTCACGAAAGAATCATACTCTGCTTGATCCCTGGGGTGTTGGGAGCTCGGGATTTCGTCTGTGACGCGGTTCTCGACGCTCGGCCTCGATGCGGCGGAACGTGGGACGCGCCTTGGACATCAGGCACTCGCACCATGCACTCCTAGAGTCGCACCAGCCGCAGTCGCAATGCATTGCCAATGACCGACACTGAGCTCAGGCTCATCGCCGCGGCCGCCACGATGGGGCTCAGCAGCAGACCGAAGGCCGGATACAGAACTCCGGCCGCGAGCGGGATACCCAACACGTTGTAGACAAATGCAAGCACGAGGTTCTGGCGGATGTTTCGCATCGTGGCGCGGCTCAAGGTGCGCGCACGGGCAATGCCCGCGAGATCCCCTTTAACCAGGGTCACGCCGGCACTCTCCATCGCAACATCGGTCCCAGTCCCCATGGCGACCCCAACGTCCGCCTCCGCGAGCGCGGGCGCATCATTGACTCCGTCCCCTGCCATCGCCACCACGTGCCCCTCGCTTCGCAGCCGTCGCACCACCGCGTTCTTCTGCTCTGGGAGGACTTCGGCTTCGATGTCGGTGATCCCGAGCCTCCTCGCCACGGCCTCTGCGGTCCGCCGGTTGTCGCCCGTGAGCATGACGATACGGACGTGATCGGCACGCAGTCTCTCAAGCGCCGCCGGCGTGGAGGACTTGATCGGATCAGCGACCGCTACAATCCCCGCGGGGCGGCCGTCGATCGTCACATACATCACGGTAGACCCCGTGCGCCGAAGCTCTTCGGCTCGCTGCTCGATGTTTGTCGCAGCAGGAGAGGCGCCCTCTGAGAGCTGCGCATTGCCAATGAGCACCTTGGTGTCGCCAATGCGACCGCTCACGCCTTTCCCGGTCACCGATTTGAAGTCCGTCGCACCATCGACCGGGAGGGTCCGTTCACGCGCGGAGGCCACGATCGCTGCGGCGAGCGGATGTTCGCTCAAGCGCTCGACGCTCGCTGCCAGTGAGAGGAGGCTTGACTCGTCAAAGCCTTCCGCAGCGACCACCTCGACGACTCGCGGCTTGCCTTCGGTGAGGGTGCCGGTCTTGTCGACCACGAGTGTGTCCACCTTCTCGAATCGCTCGAGCGCTTCCGCATTCTTGATGAGGACCCCAGCGCTCGCTCCCTTGCCAACCCCCACCATGATCGACATCGGGGTCGCTAGCCCGAGCGCACAAGGGCAGGCGATGATGAGCACGGACACAGCTGCAACGAGCGCGTAAGAGAAGGCCGGCGCTGGCCCGAAGATCATCCAACTCACAAATGCCAGGACGGCCACGACGATGACGGCGGGTACGAACCAGGCGGACACGACATCGGCCAGACGCTGGATGGGCGCACGGCTCCGCTGCGCATCCGAGACCATATGAACAATTCGGGCAAGAACTGTCTCGGAACCGACACGCTCGGCCCGCATGAGGAGTGAGCCTGTGCCATTCAGCGTCCCGCCGATAACCTTGCCACCGACCCCTTTCTCAACGGGCATCGACTCTCCGGTAATCATCGACTCATCGATAGCGCTCGTCCCCTCCGTTACCTCGCCGTCAACGGGCACACTCTCGCCCGGGCGAATGCGCAGACGATCACCCAATTGAACCTGCTCGAGCGCGATCTCCTCATCGTGGCCATCCGCAGCGATTCGGCGAGCGGTCTTCGGCGCCAAGTTCAAGAGCGCGCGGATCGCGCCGCTCGTCTGCTCCCGGGCGCGCAACTCCAAGACCTGACCGAGGAGCACGAGCACCGTGATGACGGCGGCCGCCTCGTAGTAGACCGGGACCATCCCGTCGGTAGTTCGCAGGGATGCCGGAAAGAGCTGCGGGAGCAAAGTCGCAACGAGGCTATAGAGGTAGGCCGCACCGGTACCCAACGCAATGAGGCTGAACATGTTGAGTGAGCGATTGAGCACGGATTCCCAGCCACGCACAAAGAAAGGCCACCCCGCCCAAAGGACTGAAGGTGTCGCGAGTACGAACTCGAGCCACACGGAGAGGCGGGGGGATACGTAGTGGTGCAAATCAAGCCCCGGAACATGCGCCGCCATTTCCCAAGCCACCATCGGTGCTGCCAGAAACGCGCCAACCCAAAAGCGCCGGGTCATATCGTTGAGCTCTGCGCCACCCGTTGCCTGCACGGTCGGCCGCAACGGCTCGAGTGTCATTCCGCAGATGGGGCAGTTCCCCGGTGCGTTGCGACGAATCTGCGGATGCATGGGGCAGGTGTAAATGACACCAGCCGAGGTGGGCGCTTCGTCGACCACAGAAACTTCGACAGGAGCGCGTGTCGGGGTCGCCCCGTTAGCATGCTGTGGATGCCGATTCTCCGTTGGCATCGGCTCTGAGCCATTGGCCTTGGCGGTGGTGTGTGCATAGCGATCGGGCTGCGCCAGAAACCTCTCGCGGCAACCGCTCGAACAGAAGGCGAACGACTGCCCCCTGTGCTGCGCTTGATGTGCTGAGTCCGCCGCGACCGCCATCCCGCAGACCGGATCAATCGTTCTGACCGTGCCGTCGGCCCTTGCAGTGCCCGTCGATGCAGGCTCGGCATCCTTGGGTTTTGGCGCTCGCTCAATGACCTTCATTGCGGGCCCTCCTTTCCGAGCGCCTTGAGAATGGGACAGTTCGCCGCCCGCCCATGACCTGGACAGGTGGCGATCAACTGGGCAAGCGCGTCTCGGACTCGCGTGAGATCGGCAATCCGTTGCTCAATGTCCGCAAGTCGCTTCTGTGCCGTTCGCTTTATCCGCGACATATCGCGTTGTCCTGATAGCGAGAGGAGATTGCGGACTTCCTTGAGCGTGAACCCCAACGCCTGCGCCCGTCGAATGAAACGCAGCCGCGACAACTCGACGGCACCGTATCGTCGGTAGCCCGAGGCCAAACGTCCCTTGGGCGCTAAGAGACCGCTGCGCTCGTAGTACCGAACCGTGTCGATTCCGACGCCCGCTCGCTTGGCCAAGTTGCCGATGCCGATATCATCCATCGCAGACCTCCACCTCTGGTCCATAGCCTAAACCATGGACCATAGTCCAGAGTCAAGGGCCGCAGATAAAGCCCCACTGGGACCCCGCTCCGGCGGGATTTCAAGGTCTGCCGGGACCCCTCTAGGGTCAGGCGCGCGGATGAAGCGTCGGTTCAGCACTCCAGTGCGGTATCCACCGCGGGGTCGCAGCCGCATACTCCTCGTACTGGCGACCAAACTCATGCAGTGCCTCGCGCTCTTCGGTATGCGCGAGGCGCACATACATCCACACCAGGAACGGAAACATCGCGAGCGTCAAAATGGTCGGCCATTGCAAGAGAAAGCCGAACATGATCGTGATGAAGCCAACGTACTGCGGGTGGCGCACCCGTGCATAGATCCCGGTCGTCGCCAGTGCGTGGCGCCGCTGCGCCCGGTAAAGGATGTTCCAAGCGACGGACAGGAGAATGAAGCCACCGAAGATGAAGAGGTTGCTCAGGATGTGTAATGCACCAAAGTGCGGGTTCCCGTGCTGTCCGGCGAGCGTCCACCAGAGGTGCCCCGCATCGTGCGAGAGCGGATCAAGCCCAGGATAACGACGCTGGAGCCACCCGGAAAGCAGGTAAATGGTCACCGGTACGCCGTACATCTCGGTAAACATCGCGACGATGAAGGCACTGAAGCCCCCGAAAGAGCGCCAATCGCGAGGCGCTTTGGGCTTCGAGAAGCTGTAGGCGAAAAGAATGAACACAGCCGAGTTGATAATGACCAGCGTCCACAACCCGTAGGCTGACATCGTCTCATGGTTCATCGTCGCTCCTCTCCTGATTGATCCTTTGTGACATCACCTGGATGCGCGCCGTGGTCGTGGCCTCCATGGCCGTGATGCATGAAAAGATGCATCAGCGGGCAGGCCGCCAGGAGTAACCAGGGTAGCGCCCCAAGTACATGCGCCGTGTGCTCAGTGACGAGAAAGAACCCGGCGACAATGAGAAAGCCCGCGCAGACGATCCCCGTCTTGGTCCGCCAGAAACTCGCAGATTGATCCTCGCTCATGATGCACCTCGACCCGTTGAATCCGCCGCTAGCGATAGCGACGGACGAAGAAATTGTAGAGGGGAGCAAAGATGAGCGCGACATACCAACCCCACGCGAAGCTCTCGACGAGTCCCAGGAGGAATCTCGGCCCGCTGTCGAACGCAAATCCCGGCAGCGGGATCGCAAGGGCCCCGTGCGCGATCGGAAGCGAGGGCAACACGTAGTAGCCGAGCACGCACAGCGCGAACGAGAGCGCGAAGAAGAGGCTTAAACTTAAGCCCAATGCCATGACTGGAATGGCGGTCCTACCGGACAAACTGTCCTCTCGGGCTCTGGAATGAATTTGACTAGCAGCATGAGCCATGATGGTGCTCCTCGTGACTTGAACCTAGGGGTTTGACGCTCACATACTGATCGGGTGAGGCTTGGAATTTCTCGCGGCAGGCCGTCGAGCAGAAGTAATAGGCGCGACTCTGATAGAAGGTTGATTCCGCGCCAGAGATTTTCACTGTCATCCCGCAGACGGGATCGACCGTCTGTTGCGGCAAGTTGTCTATGCCGTGATTTCCGTGTACCTCTTTTGCATCGCCGGTGGCCTCGGTTCGCCGATGTGCGTGGCCCATAACATGCGCGCCGCAGCCAAAACGCATCATGAAAGCAAACAACGCCGCCGAGATCAGAAAGTAAAGGACTGTCGAGATTGGCATGTTGATCCGCTCCTTTAGGCCCAAGGTACGCTTCGGGTTGGCGATGACCATACGGACATCCCACAGGGCATGGAGTAGCGGTGCTTATACGTACTTGCCGAACAGAAGGCGTCTCGCGAAGTGAGAAGCGCCTATGGAACTGGCCGTCTCAAAAGCGAGACCTCGGGCGCGTTCTCTATTTACAGAGCGCCGAAATAGATTCCATACGGGCTTCGCTGCTAGCGCTCTGCGGCCGTGGTCCCCTGTTTGCGCGCACCATAGGGGGTCACGCCTCGAGGCTTGTACACGGAGAGTCCCGTGAGTGCGAGCAAAGCGAGTACGGCCGCGCCGGAAGCGATCACCATCATCGATTGCGCCTGGGATAGAGCTGTACCGAACGCACTGCCGGTAGCAGCGGCGCTCGGCCCGTCCCGCATTTAGAGCCGCAGCCTCGCACGTAGTCCACGAATTAAGGAACCGCCGCCCATCAGTCCAGGATTTAAGGGACCAAGCTCGCCGGCTAACTCATTGATCTCGCGCGCATGGTGTTTGACGCGATTCCACGAATTAAGGAGCCCCGACAACCACTTTCTGGGGCGCAGGCGACCGATAATTTGATGGGGCGACTTTCAAGGATCACCTCTTACTAGTTAGAGCTGACTGACCTGCCGATGTTACGACGGCGGTATTCTAATGATCAAGCGGCTCCAATTCCCTCGAGCGTCATCCCTGATGTGGGAAATTAGTGCTATCGCGCAGGTG
>JANXZT010000342.1 GCA_025355395.1 Betaproteobacteria bacterium | reverse complement strand
TGTTCATGGCCCGAAATGCCGACAGCGGATACAGCGCGATGGATACATCCGCGCTCGCGAGCTCGGTCACGGTATAGAGCGGCGTCGCGCCGAATTCGGTGATGTTGGCCAGGATCGGCACCTTCGCGGCGGCGGCGAATTGGTGGTACATGCCAAGATCGGTGATGGCTTCCGGAAAGATCATGTCGGCGCCGGCCTCGACGCACGCGCACGCACGGTCGATGGCGGCGGCGAGTCCCTCCACCGCCAAGGCGTCGGTGCGCGCCATGATGACAAACTGCGGATCGGTGCGCGCATCGACGGCCGCGCGGATGCGATCGACCATCTCGTCCTTGGTGACGATGGCCTTGTTGGGGCGGTGGCCACAGCGCTTGGCGCCAACCTGGTCCTCGATGTGCATCGCGCCGGCGCCGGACTTGATGAGCGACCGGACGGTGCGCGCAACATTGAACGCCGAAGCGCCGAAGCCCGTATCGACATCGACCAGCAGGGGAAGGGCGCACACATCGGTGATGCGCCGCACATCGGTCAGCACGTCGTCGAGATTGCTGATGCCAAGATCAGGCAGCCCGAGCGAGCCGGCCGCGACACCCCCTCCCGAAAGATAAAGCGCGCGGTAACCGCAACGCTCGGCGAGCAGGGCGTGGTACGCACAAATTGCGCCGGGCACCTGCAATGGCTTTTCGGCAGCGAGCGCAGCACGGAATCGCGCTCCGGCGGAAGCGGGGCTCATGATGTCATTCCAGCCTGATCAAGACCGATCACCGCGCTTTTTGACGGCCACGCGTCAGAGGGCGCCGTGAACCAGCCTTGCGCGTGTGCCGGCAGGGCGGCGCCGGCCGCGTGTGCGCGCTGCAGAACGCTCCAGTAATAGCGATACGAAGCGCGATCGTGCATCTTGTTGCCGGCGGCAATGGGTCCCCAGTTCGCGGCCTGGGCCGCAAACAGCACGCTCGCCGCTTCCATGATCGCATCATGCGCCGGTTCCATGGCGGACACGATGGGGGTGATCTGGTCCGGATGAATGCTCCACATCCTCAGGAAGCCGAACTCGTCGCGGGCCCGACGGGCATCGGCATGAACCGCATCCGCATCGTGGAGCGCCATGCTCACCCCATGCGTCGCCACGATGCCGTGGGCGAGCGCCGCGGCCGTGGTTTCGGCCTTCGCGCGCCGGAGCAGCGCATGATCGAACTGGCCCGGGCTCTCCATCGCCGACACGGGAATGGCGCCATGATGCGCGCTCACAAAATCCAGCGTTCCGAAATCGAGGCTCACGACACCCGGCAGGGCGGCAATCGACCACGCGTCGTGCACCGCTCCGGGGGTCTCGATCAGCACACTCACCGGAATTTCGCGGCCGACGCCGGAGCGCGCCACGGCGAGCATCACGCCGTCCAGATATGCCTCGACCTCGGCCGTGGATTCGCTCTTGGGCACGGTAAGAAACGCGAGCCGGTCTCCGGCCTGGCACACCAGCACCTCGAGCTCGTGGCGCCAGGTTGCATCGCGGACCCCGTGGGTACGCACGCCGATGCGCTGGTGCCGGTTGTCGTCACTCATGATGAGCCGCGCCACCATCTGTGCGTGCGCGTGCTCGCCACCGACCGGTGCGCCATCCTCGCAATCAGCGGCGATATCGAATATCGGCCCGCGTTGGTTTTGCAGCGCGAGGGCCTTGCGCAGATACCGCTCCTTGCCGGCATAGTGCACGCACGGGGCAAGGACCGGCAGCGTGCGTCCCGCGCCGTGCAGCGCCGCCTGCGGATGCATTGCCGTTGCCGTTTTCACGCCGGTCGCCAGTTCCGGGTTGCGTCAGGCGAGAAGCGACGCGACACCTGAGCGCTCTTCATTGAGCTCGCTCAAGGTCGCGTTCATCCTTTCGCGAGAAAACGCATCGATCTCGAGGCCATCGACCAGTCGGTATTCGCCGTTGGCGGTAGTGACCGGAAAGCCGTAGATGAAGTCCTCGGGAATGCCATACTGTCCGTCGGAAGCGATGCCCATGGTCACCCATCGGCCGTTGCTGCCCAAAATCCAGTCGTGCATGTGATCGATCGCTGCATTCGCGGCCGAGGCGGCGGAGGAGAGGCCGCGGGCATTGATGATGGCGGCTCCGCGCTTTCCCACCACCGGCAGGAAGGTGTTGCGATTCCAATCCTCGTTGTCGATGAGCGCCTTGATCGACTTGCCGTTGGCGGTTGCAAACCGGTAATCCGGGTACATGGTCGGCGAGTGATTGCCCCATACCACGAGCTTCTCGATGGCGCCGACCGGCTGCCCACTCTTCGCCGCAAGCTGGGACAGGGCGCGATTGTGATCGAGGCGCAGCATCGCCGTGAAATTCCTGCGCGGTAGTGAAGGCGCGGATTTCATCGCGATGTAGGCATTGGTATTGGCCGGATTGCCAACCACGAGGGTCTTCACGCCGCGCGAGGCGACCGCATCCAGCGCCTTGCCTTGCTCGATGAATATTTTGGCGTTTTCGAGCAGCAGATCCTTGCGCTCCATGCCGGGGCCACGCGGCTTGGCGCCCACGAGCAGGGCATAGTCCACATCCTTGAACGCCTGGCGCGGATCAGCGGTGCCGACCATGCCCGCCACCAGCGGGAACGCGCAATCTTCGATCTCCATCATCACGCCCTTGAGTGCCGCCTGTGCCTTGTCCATCGGCAACTCGAGCATCTGCAGGATCACCGGCTGGTCCGTGCCGAGCATGTCGCCCGCGGCAATACGAAACAGGAGGCTGTAGCCGATCTGGCCGGCGGCGCCGGTGACGGCAACGCGGACGGGGGTCTTCATGATGCTTGGACCTCCTCAAAGAGGGGAGTGCGAGGGCACGTGCCGATGGTGTGCGCGGGCTAGGGAGCCTCTGAACAAGTCGCGCGCAATTGCGACGGCACCGTTTCGGGACTGATTGCGCGAAGCGGCGCGCAGCGAAGGGTGGTTCCCTTCGCAAGCGTCGCGACAACGCAAGCCACCCGAAACGGTGCCGTCCCTTCGGGCTGCTGCCAAATGCGGCGCCTGCGTCGCCGCGCGCCTCGGCATCGTAGTATGGACTACGACCTTCGTCGCGTGTCTCGCAATCATCCGCATTTGGCCCTGCAGCGCAATTGTGCGGGACTTATTCAGAGGCTCCTTAGTGGATCGATGGTCAGCGTGCGGGTTGCGGCAGGGCGGGGTGCTTCGACCGCCCGAGGGCAAACGCCGACGACAGGTTGAATTGTAGGACTCCGGCCGTCGTGGTGTCAA
>JANXZT010000044.1 GCA_025355395.1 Betaproteobacteria bacterium | reverse complement strand
GCCGCTGTCCGAATGCAATGCCGTGACCGTCACACCCTCGACGATCTCCACCCCCAGCGCCCGCACTTTCCGGGCCAATCCGCGCAGCGAGGCCATGTTGTTGGCATAGCCGCCGCGCTTTTCGTGCAGCACCGAAGTGATGTTCTTCGCCTGCCAGTCGTGCAGGATCCCCTGCATGTAATGCATGCACTTCTCTTCGCCCTCGATGAACACCGACTCGTAGCCGATTGCCTGCTGCTGGTCGTAAATCGTGTTCACCTGGGTGTGCATCACTTCCGGGCTGATCTGCATGTAGCCAACCGGGTGGTAGCTGTAGGTTTCCGGATCGCTTTCCCACACCGAGACCGAATGCGCCATCAGCTCACGCATGGCCGGTTGGTAATAATTGTTACGGATCACGCCGCAGGCAATGCCGGATGCACCGGCGCCGACGCCGGTCTTGTCGAGCACGACGATCCGGGCACCACCGGCGCCAACCGTCTCGCCTTTCGCCTTGAGCTTCTGCGCCAAGTGCATCGCGGTGGAAAGCCCGTGAATGCCGGCGCCGATGATGACGTATCGCGCGCGTGCGGGCAGTGCAGACATGATTTGACCTGAAGATGAATCGCGACCCGAATCATCGTAAAAAGGAGCGTGAAGTAGGGTCAGAGACGACTTTCCATCCACATCCGACCCGGATGTTCGGTTACCGGGAAAGTCGTCTCTGACCCTACTTACGCGCCGAGATTGTCCGCGCCGCCTCCCGGTGGGAATGGCACCACCAGACGGATGGGCATTACTTTATCATGCGGGAATGTTGTCGCCGTTCGCTGCGAGGCGTCTTGCAACGATCGCGCTACACGGGCCGCACAGTTACTTCGATTGCCTGCACCGCGTAGCGTAAGCTCCTCCACGGCATCGCGGAATATATTCGGCGGCGCGTCTCTTATACGCCGGACGCGTCCATCTTCAAGATTACGAATCAAGGGAATCGCGTATGAGTCCAGCACTTTCGCCGTCAACTTCCGCCGCCGAGCGGGATGCTCTTTGCATTAACACGCTGCGCTTCCTTTCGGTCGATGCCGTGCAAAAAGCAAACAGCGGCCATCCGGGGTTGCCGATGGGCGCCGCGCCCATGGCGTACGTCTTATGGGCGCGGTTTCTCGCACACAATCCGGCCAATCCCCACTGGTTTGGCCGCGATCGCTTTGTGCTTTCCGCCGGGCATGGCTCGATGCTGCTCTACAGTCTGCTTCATCTCACCGGTTACGCCGTCTCCCTCGACCAGATCAAGGCGTTCCGGCAATGGGGCAGCATCACGCCGGGCCACCCCGAACGCGGCCCGACACCCGGCGTCGAGACGACCACCGGGCCGCTTGGCCAAGGGTTCGGCAACGGAGTGGGCATCGCAATGGCCGAAGCGCACCTGGCCGCGTGCTACAACCGGCCTGGATTTGAGATCGTTGACCACTACACCTACGGCATCGTCAGCGACGGGGACTTGATGGAAGGCGTCGCCGCGGAGGCGGCGTCGCTCGCCGGCCATTTACAGCTCGGCAAGCTGATTTACCTTTACGACAACAACCACGTCACGCTTTCCGCCGGCACCGACATCACGTTCACCGAAGACTCCATGCGGCGTTTCGACGCCTACGGCTGGCACACGCAGTCGGTCGACGACGGCAACGATACCGTCGCGATCGAACGGGCGCTGCAAGCCGCGCGAGACGAAGTTAGGCGCCCGTCGCTGATCGTGGTGCGCACTCATCTCGGCTACGGCTCGCCGCACAAGCAGGACTCGTTCGAAGCGCACGGCTCGCCATTGGGCGAGGAGGAAGTGCGACTGACCAAGCAGAATCTGGGTTGGCCGACGGAGCCGCCGTTCCATATTCCGGACGTCGCGCATGCGCAGTTTCGGCAAGCGATTCCACGCGGTTCGCGGGCGGAAGCCGAATGGGACACGATGTTTGCTGGCTACGCGAACGCGTGGCCCGAACTTGCACAACAACTGCAACAAGCCATCAACGGCGAATTGCCCAAGGGCTGGGACGCTGACATTCCCGTCTTTCCGGCGGACGCCAAGGGCATGGCCACCCGAGTCGCGTCGGGCAAGGTGATGAACGCGATTGCCCCTCGACTGCCGGCGTTAATCGGCGGTTCGGCGGATCTCGATCCATCGACGCACACGGTGCTGAAAGGCCTGGGCGACTTCGAGCCATCGGACGCCAATTCGCCCGATAAACAAGGATCAGGGGGCGGCGGCTGGAGCTATGCCGGTCGGAATCTTCACTTCGGTGTACGCGAGCATGGGATGGGGGCGATCCTCAATGGTCTTGCCGCTCACGGCGGCACGCTGCCCTTCGGCGCGACGTTCCTGGTTTTCTCCGATTACATGCGTCCGCCGATCCGTCTCGCCGCGCTGACCGGGTTGCATGTCATCTATGTGTTCACGCACGACAGCATCGCGCTGGGCGAAGACGGTTCCACCCATCAGCCGGTCGAGCAGCTCGCCGGGCTGCGTTCGGTGCCAGGCCTTGGCGTCATTCGCCCCTGCGATGCCAACGAGACTGCGATCGCCTGGCGCGTCGCTCTGGAATCGCGCGATCGGCCGATCGCGCTGGTGCTGACCCGGCAGGACGTGCCCACACTCGATCGTTCGCACCTGGCTGACCCCGACGGCCTGCGGCGCGGCGCGTATGTGCTGGCGGATGCGCCGAACGGCGCGCCGGATTTGAACCTGCCGGATTTGATCCTGCCGGATCTTATCCTGATTGCCAGCGGATCCGAGGTGAGCCTCATTGTTGCCGCAGCAGCAAAGCTGTCGGCCGAAAAGATCCGGATTCGCATCGTCTCGATGCCGAGCTGGGATCT
>JANXZT010000310.1 GCA_025355395.1 Betaproteobacteria bacterium | reverse complement strand
CGACGGCTTGGTGATGATCCGGCCCGAGCATCTCACGCTGGATCTCGCCAGTGGCGACATCCCGTGTCGAGTACAGCGCGTCCAGCTGCTGGGCGGATTGATCCGCTACACGGTGCAATCCGACGCTTCGCCCGGCGCCATGCTGGTCGAGACCACACGGGGATTGCCCGGTATCGCCGAAGGCAGCGGCGCACAGCTACGCATTTCGCCGGCCGACGCCATTCTCTACCATCGCTGAATCGATGCCCGCCACCGCAGCCAAACGTTACCAGCGGGAATGGGGTCCGCTTGCACTCGGGATGGCGGTCGCGTTGATCGCCGTTGTCTTCCTGATCTATCCGCTCGCCAACGCAATGCTGCTGGCGTTCATCAAGAACGGCGAAGCACCGGGATGGGCGAGCCTGACGCTCGCCAATTTTGCGCGGTTTGCTACCGCCACCAGCTACCAGCGCGCACTGTGGAACTCCATTTATTCGGGCCTTGCAGCAACGTTTCTGGCAACGGCGCTGGCGTTACCGATGGCGTACGCGGTAGCGCGCATCGAGCTTCCGTTGCGCGGATTGCTTTGCGCGATGACCGTCGTGCCGCTGATCTCGCCGCCATTCATTGGCGCATACGCGTGGATCATCGTATTGGGAAAGAACGGCACGATTACGCAATGGGTGCACGAGTGGACAGGATGGACGCTCCCCGCAATTTACGGTCCGCGGGGCGTGATCCTCGCGCTCGCGCTTTCCTATTTTCCGTACGTGTTTCTGATCGTCCAGGCGGCACTTGCCGCCGCCGATCCCCACATCGAGGAAGCCGCCCGCATGGCCGGCGCGAGCAGGGGGCGCATCATCCGGACGATCACACTGCCGCTGGCCTTTCCCGCCATCGCCGCTTCGATGCTGATCGTGTTCATCAAGGCCATTGGCGATTTCGGCGTGCCCTCGATTCTGGGCGGCGAGTTCCAGGTTTTGCCGACGCTCATCTATTACCAGATCCACGGGTTTTTCAACCTCAATGCCGCGTCCGCGATCGCTGCGGTCAACGTGGTCCTGACGCTGCTGGCGATGTTCGCGCTGGGATGGGTGACTCACCATCGCAACTACGCAACGGTCGGTGGCACCGCGGGCGCGGCGGTGCGGTTTGCGAACCCCGGCGCGCGTGCGTTCGGCAACATCTATTGCTGGCTGGTGATTCTGGTCGCGATACTGCCGCAACTCGTCATCGCACTGGCGTCATTCGCAGAACGCTGGCCTGGAACCATGTTGCCCGAGAGTTATACGCTCGAACACTACCGGCGCGTCGGGTCGCAATTGACACAGCCCATCCTCAACAGCCTCATTCTGGCCAGCGTCGCGACTGCGCTGTGCATCGCATTCGGCACCGTGACGGCCTATGCCAGTGCGCGCGGGCGCCTTCGCGCCCGCTGGGCGCTGGACGTGACCATCATGCTGCCCTTTGTCTTGCCGGGACTCGTAGTCGGCGTCGCTTACCTCACCGCGTTCAACAGCGGGCCGCTGGTCCTGACCGGGACCGCGGTTATCCTGGTGCTCGCCTATTTCACGCGCCGCGTCGCTTTCGTGTTCCGGACCGTCACCACGGCGATCGCCCAGATCGATCCCAAGCTGGAGGACGCTTCGAAGATCTGTGGTGCCGGCTGGAGCACGACAATGCGGCGGGTGCTGGTGCCGCTCGCTGCACCGGCGGTCCTGTCCGGGGCGGTACTCGTTTTTTCGACGCTGAACGGCGAGATCAGCGCTACCGTACTGCTCTACTCGGCGAAATGGAAAACAATCTCCATCGCCATCTATGAGCTCGTGCTCGGCGACCAACTGGCCGAGGCCAGTGCCATCGGTACGATCACGACCGTGATGACCCTGGTACTGGTCTTACTGGCGAGCCGGCTGGCCGGCAAGAACATGGCCGATCTTTTTCGCTAGGCCCTGCGCATCATCAGCATGGCCGCAAGCACCGCGTATAGCGCCGGCGTCGCCGCGATGGTTTCGTTACCGGTGGTCAAGCTGTTTCCGGCCAGGAATTCGTTGACGCAGCCGCCCGCTTCCTCTACCAGGAGCATGCCGGCCAGGACGTCCCAAGCGTACAGGTGGCGCTCGGCATAGCCGTCGAGACGGCCATCCGCGACGCGGGCAAGCCCGAGCGCCGCCGAACCCGCCTGCGTCACATTGACTCCCGACTGCAGCAACGCCGTCACCATGGTGCCGAAGTCGTCGATTCCGGTACGCGACGAGTACCCGACATCGACCATCGCGCCCGCCACCTCGGTGGTGCCGCTCACCTGGATCAGTGTGTTGTTGCAGCGCGCGCCCGAGCCGCGTTGGGCGGAATAAAGCAGATCGGCGTTGGGATCGAAGATCACGCCGACTTCGGTGCGCCCCGCCACGACCAAAGCGATCGACACACACCAGTGCGGCAGGCCGCGCGCGAAGTTGGTGGTGCCGTCGATCGGATCGATGACCCAGCACCGCTCGCCCACCGCGCCGCCGCCCTCTTCGCCGATGAACGTGTCGCCCGGATAGCCAGAGCGCAATGTCGCTATGATCATCCGCTCGACGGCAGAGTCGGCCTCCGTCACGACATCCTGCGGTCCTTTGCGTGCGACCTTCAGGGTGCGCCGGTCCGCCAGGTAGCTCTGCGCGAGCTGGCCTGCGTCGCGGGCGACTGTTTCCGCGGCCTGTCGCCGCGCCGCAAATTCGTCAGGATCCAGTTTTGGTCGACCGAAGGATTGTCCGGGTGGGCCTCCGTGTCGAATCGAGCATACCACTGCAGATTTGGGGCCCATGAACTCCCGGCATGATTACCACCGTGGCTTGACTGCGCGCCTGCAATAGGTACGATATTCGGTATTGCTAAACACCGTTCTGCCTCGTCGAACAACTGGGTGCGACACCGACCGTCCCGGCGACGCCGCACTGGACTCCGATCAGCGGAGCGCGGCCGGCGTGCCGAGTGTCGTTTGCCAATGAGGAAGACGCTTTGACGGTCCAGTCTTTTGTCTTCGGTGCCATCGGCGACCGACCGGTCCCGGGATTCGTTCTGCGCAATCGCCACGGCGTTGCGATGACGGTCATTTCCTATGGCGCCTGCCTCACCCAGCTTCACCTGCCTGATGTACGCGGTCGGGCCGCGGATGTTGTGCTTGGTTTCGACACCCTCGACGAATACATCGCGACGGACACCTACGCTGGCGCGACGTGTGGACGCTACGGCAGTCGAATCCGTCGCGGAACATTCATCCTGGATGGCCGGCAAGTTCAGGTTTCCTGCAACGAAGGACCCAACCATCTGCACGGAGGACGAGAGGGCTTCGACCGGAAGATCTGGGGCGCCAGTGTCGACGCGCAGTCCAATCAAGTAGTCTTCACGGTGGCGTCCCCCGACGGCGACGAGGGATTCCCGGGAATGGTCGTGGCGAGTGCCAGCTACCGGCTGACTGACGAAAACGTGCTCGAGATCGTGATGCGTGGCCAGAGCGACCGCCCGACCGTCCTCAACATGGTTCACCATACGTATTGGAACCTCGCCGGACATGACTCCGGCGATGTCTGTGCGCACCGTCTCCACCTGAACGCCGATTTCTATACACCGATCGACGACGAATTGATGACGACCGGTGAAGTTCGAGCCGTCGCCGGCACGGTCTTCGATTTCCGCGCGCCCAAGCCCATTGGAGCAAACATCGACGCGGTCTCGAACATCGGCGCCGGGCGCGTCGAGGCAGGCGGAGGCTATGACCACAACTGGTGCCTGAACGCGGCAACTGGGGAACACCAGGTTTGCGCCCGCCTCGAAGACCCAGCCTCCGGGCGCGCCATCGAATTGTTCACCACCGAGCCGGGCGTGCAGGTCTACACCGGGGGTTACCTGAGCGAAAAGGTGGTCGGCAAAGGCGGTCGGAGGTACTGCAAGTACGCAGGTCTTACCTTTGAGACGCAGCGATTCCCCGACGCGCCCAACTTCGGTCACTTTCCGTCCGCCAGGCTGAACCCCGGGGAGGTTTACGCGCACCGGATGGAAATTCACCTGCATTCCGGCGCTTGAGACCCCACGCTGACGAGGCCGCCCTGATGGCGACATGATTGAACTCAAGGAGGATCTGCACATGCAATACGACCTCATGCCGGGCCGCGCGAGGTTTCCCAGCCTCCACGGCCGGGTTGTCCTGATCACGGGCGGCGCATCGGGGATCGGAAGAAGTATCGTTGAACACTTCAGCGACCAGGGTAGTCAAGTGGCCTTCGTGGATGTGCGCTTTGATCTTGCCGAGGCCCTCGTTTCGGCGATCGCGGCACGCGGACTCGCGCGACCGTGGTTCGCGGTGTGTGACCTGCGCGATACCAACGCCTTGCGCGCTGTGGTTGCGGATGTCGGTCGCACCCTCGGGCCGGTTCGTGTACTCGTCAACAATGCCGGCAACGATGACCGCCACACGCTCGACCAGGTGACCCCGGAGTATTTCGACGATCGTATTGCGGTCAACCTCAAGCATCAGTTGTTCGCGGCGCAAGCCGTGCGCCCGCAGATGCGAGAGGCGGGAGGCGGCTCGATCATCAACATGAACTCGATCACCTGGACCGTAGCGGATGGTGACTGCGTCTGCTACGTCACCGCGAAAGCGGCCATTACCGGCCTGACCCGGGCGCTTGCAACCGAGCTTGGACCGGAGAACATCCGCGTCAACAGCATCACCCCCGGATGGGTCATGACGGAGCGCCAGGTCCAACTGTGGCTCACCCCCGAGGGCGAGCGGCAGATTGACGCGCGGCAAGCCTTGAAGGGCCGGCTCTACCCGCCGGATATAGCCCGGATGGCCCTTTGGCTCGCGGCCGACGATAGCCGAATGTGCTCCAAACAGACGTTCGTGGTCGACGCGGGCTGGATCTGAAACCGTCTATCTGGGAGATCAGTGCATGCGCCTGGTGCAGTTCCGAGAGGGGAATGACGCGACTGCCGTCGCGGTTGTCGAGGGCGCCGATCTACGCGTGCTGAACGAAGTCGCGACGACTTATGAATTGGCGCGAATCGCGCTCGCTGAAGGCACGGGCATGGCCGCGGCGGTGGAGCGTCGGCTATCGACGCAGTCGCGCGATTACGCCGCAATCGCGCGCGAGCGGCGGTTGCTGCCGCCGATCACGCACACCGATCCGTCGCGGCTGCTCGTGACAGGCACCGGATTAACCCACGTCGGCAGCGCGCAGGCGCGCGACCAGATGCACCAGAAGCCTGCAAACCCTGACGTGCCCGCCAGTGATTCGATGAAGATGTTCCGTCTGGGCTTGGCGGGCGGTAAGCCAACACCTGGACAAATCGGTGCGCAACCGGAGTGGTTCTACAAGGGGGATGGCGACTGCCTGCTCGCCGCCGGAGAGCCCATCACCATTCCTTGCTTCGCCCTCGCCGCGGGCGAGGAGCCCGAGATCGCCGGTGTCTACACCATCGACGATGCCGGCAGGCCCTGGCGTATCGGATTCGCGTTGGCGAACGATTTCTCGGACCATGTCACCGAACAAAAGAATTACATGTACATCGCGCATTCGAAGCTTCGCCAGTGTCCCATGGGGCCGGAGCTGCTGGTGGGCGACCTGCCACAGGATGTTCGCGGTGAGTCGCGATTGATTCGAGGAAGCAAGGTTATCTGGCGAGGCGCCTTTGCCAGCGGAGAAGCGAACATGTCGTACTCTATTGCCAATCTGGAGCATCACCATTTCAAGTACGCGGCTTTCCGCCGCCCGGGCGATGCGCATGTGCACCTCTTCGGGTGCCCCGTGCTGAGTTTCGCGGAGGGAGTCCATCCCCAACCCGGGGACGAGTTCGAGGTTGAAGTTCCAGCCTTTGGACGCCCGCTGCGTAACGCACTGTGCGCCGAAGAATGCGCGGATCGCCTGGTAGCGGTCGGCGTGCTTTAAGCAGGTTCAGCCGGGCATAGTGCCTCCGCAGGCAGGCAAGCAAGCTTTTCGGCGCCCCGGCCGCGCCGGCCGGGCAGGTATGCGGCTCCAGGGCCTAATGCTCTGGAGGAGGTGAAAATCGACGAACGTTACCGGGTGCGCAGCCTCGAACGCGCCCTCGATGTCCTGGAAGCTCTCGGTCAAAGCGGGCGGGCTGGCCTCAGCGTGTCGGAGTTGTCGCGACGTGCGGCCATGTCCAAAAGCAACTCGTTTTCGATCATGCAGACGCTCATCGCGCGCGGATACGTTGCCGATGAGGGGAGTGGCCTGACACGCAGGTACCGCCTGACGCCCGCGCTCGCGCAACTCGCCGAGGGAGTGCTGCGCGACGATTCGGTCACCACCATCGGCCAGAAGATCCTTGAATCGCTGACCGCAGAGACAGGCCTCACCTCCCGGTTGGCGGTGCTCGACGATGGCTACGTCGTGGCCCTTCTGCGCGTCGATGGACCCGGCTCGGTGCAGTTGTCGACCTATTTGGGTCGGCGCGAACTTCCACATTGCTCCGGCGTCGGAAAAGCGATTCTTGCGTTGCTTCCTGCGCGGG
The DNA here is from genome assembly GCA_025355395.1 of Betaproteobacteria bacterium. Classification (GTDB taxonomy): domain Bacteria; phylum Pseudomonadota; class Gammaproteobacteria; order Burkholderiales; family Casimicrobiaceae; genus CAIWHR01. Next base: position 9,781 of record JANXZT010000310.1, on the reverse strand, counting down.
AAGTGGATGCGATCGTTCGTCGGATTGGCTTGCCACGCCGCACGCCGCGCACCGTTACTTCGGCGACGGAGCTTCGGCGCCAGCTCAAGGTCGTCGCGCAACATGGCTACTCATTCGATGACGAGGAGGATCACGAAGGTGTGTTCTGCGTTGGTTCTGCGTTCATGGACCGAACCGACACACCGGCGGGCGCGATTAGCGTGAGCGGGCTCAAGTTTGGTCGAAACGACGCCGACCTGCATCGTCTTGGGGGAATCGTGCGCGCGCATGCGACGCGTTTGTCGAAGGAGTTGGGTGCTCCCATCAGCCGTCGTCCCACCCAACGCTGACGATTCTTCAATGTCGATCCAATTATCGCTTGACAGGGCGCGCACCACTTTAGGACTATATGTCCCGCTGGATGTACAAATGTCCAAACAATCCGCCCGACGGAGGAAACCATGGCAGGAATGACGCGCAGACAATTCACCGGAATGATCCTGGCCGGTGCCGCAGCGACGCTGCCAATCCGGGCGCCGGCCCAAGGCGCCGGCAAGATCACGATGTATCTCGGACCCCCGGAACCCACGAGCAAAGCGCTCGTCCAGGGCTTCGAAAAAAAGACTGGCATCAAGCCCACGTTCCTGCGGCTATCGGCGGGCGAGGCCATCAACCGTATCCGCGCCGAGCGCGCGAGCCCGCAGGCGAGCGTTCTCTATGGCATCGGGCTGCCCTCGATGCTGACGCTCAAGTCCGACGGTCTGCTGCAACCCTACAAATCGCCCGAGGCCACGGCGATTCCCGCGCGCTACAAGGATCCCGACGGCTGGTGGACGGGGACGGACGTCGATTTCATCGGCATCGCGTCGAACCGGAAATTCCTGCAGGAAAAGGGCTTGAAAGCACCCAGCACCTGGGAGGACCTGACGCGACCGGAGTACGTCGGCCAGGTATGCCTTGGCAACCCCGCCACTTCGGGTACCGGCTATACCTTTCTGACCACCATCCTGCAACTGATGGGCGAGCAAAAGGGGTGGGATTACATGAAGCGGTTCAACGCCAACGTCGCGCAATACACGCGGTCGGGCATCGGGCCGACACAGCTGGTGGGCCGCGGCGAGGTCGGCGTCGGCATCCTGTTCGCGCATGACATTTTGGGGAGCATCGACCGCGGGTTTCCGATGGAGATGTCGTTGCCCCAGGAGGGAACAGGCTACGACCTCTTTTGCGTGGTGACGCTCAAGGGCGCGCCGGAACCGGACGAAGCCAAGCGGTTTGTCGATTGGGCCTGCACGCCGGAGTCGCAGGAGATCCTGGCCGCGTCGGAATATTTCGACGTTCCCACCAATCCCAACGCCAAAGTGCATGATCTGGTGAAGCCCTACGTCGCGGCCAAGCTCATCGACTTCGACTTCAACTGGGCCGGCAGCAGCACGGTCCGCCAGCAACTGGTGGACCGGTTCCAGAAGGATATTCTGGCCGGGCGCAAGTAACCAGGGCCTATGCAGGTTGCGCGTACAGCAGGCATCGCGCCTGCACGCCTGCTCATCCCGGGACGCGGGTGGGCCCTTGCCGGACTGTATCCGCTGGTGGCGCTGCTGCTGGCCGTGTTCGTCGCCTATCCGCTGGTCGATCTGCTCGGGAGGGCGGTGCATTCCGATGGCAGGCTTTCCTTGACACCGCTGGCAAATCTGCTGGCCGATCCCTACAGCCGACGCGTCCTTTGGAACACCCTTTCGCTCGGTCTCACGGTCGCCGTGGTGGGCACCCTCCTGGCCGCGCTGTATGCCTACGCGATGACGCGAGTGGCGATGTCGTGGAAAGGGCCCTGGCATTTTCTCGCCCTGCTGCCCACGATCTCTCCGCCGATCCTCATGGCCCTCAGCCTGATTCTGCTTTACGGGCGCCGCGGATTGATTACCAACGGCGTATTCGGCCTGCAGACGACAGCACTCTACGGCTACTGGGGCCTCGTGGCGGCGCAGGTCCTTTCGTACTTCCCGTTCGCGTACTTGCTGCTATTGAATCTCTTTCGCGGGCTCGACGCGTCGCTCGAGGAGGCGGCCGGAACCATGGGGGCGCACGCCGGGAAAGTCCTGACGACCGTCAGCCTGCCGCTGCTGGCGCCCGGGCTGGCCGGCTCCGCCCTGCTTCTTTTCGGCTACTCGTTGGCGGATCTTGGCAACCCACTGCTGCTCGGTGGCGATTACACCGTGCTATCGGCTCAGATTTATCTCGCGATCATCGGGATGTACGATATTCCGCAAGGGGCAGCATTGGCCGTGATTCTCCTCGCGCCCGCCGTCCTTCTGTTCTTTGGCCATAAGCATCTCGCGAAAGCCACCTCCTTCGCCTCGGTGGGCGGCAAGGGCTCGATCCGGCATCCGCAGAACCGGAATCCCGCGGTGCGCGCCGGCGCGCTTCTCCTCTGCGGCGGGGTCTCGATGGTGATCATCCTGCAGTATGCAACCGTGCTGGCGGGCGCCACGACGGAACTCTTCGGGATCAATTACGCGTTCACCGCGAAGCACTTTGTCCTGGCCCTCACCACCTCGCGCGGCGCGTTGCTCGACACCATAGGCCTTGGCATCGTGGCCTCGGCGGTCGCTGCAGTCATGGGGCTTCTGGTCGCCTATTTCGTCGCCCGGAGCCGCATGCCGGCACGGGGGACAGTGGACTTCGTGGCCAACCTGCCGCTGGCAATCCCCGGCACCGTGATTGGTCTCGCCTTCGCCCTGGCGTTCAACCATCGGCCGCTCGTCTTGACCGGTACCGCGCTGATTATCGTCGCCGCGTTTACGGTGCGCGCGTTGCCGTACGCGATTCGCTCGGCGGTAGCGGCCCTCGATCAGTTGCACCGGTCACTGGACGAGGCCTCCACGAACATGGGCGCCACCGCGGGGCAGACCCTCTGGCGGGTCCTCCTGCCGCTGGTGCGTCCGGCGGTTGTCGGCGGAATGATATTTACTTTCACCCGCAGCGTGACCACGCTCAGCGCCGTCATTTTTGTGGTCTCTCCGCATTGGTCGCTGGTCACTCCGGCCATTCTTTCGCAGATGGATCGCGGCGACGTTGGCGAGGCAGCAGCGCTGAGTGTCCTCCTGGTCGTGCTGGTGCTGATGGTCATCCATGGCGTTCCGCGTCTCATGGGACGCGATTGGCGCGTCGGCATCAATGGATAGCGACTGATGAACAACCCGACGGCCAAAGCACTCGAGATTCGTGGACTCACCAAGGCATATCCCCTGCCGGGCGGACGCACGGTCGCGGCCGTGCGCGATTTCAGCCTCCGGATCGAGCCCGGAGAGTTCGTCACGCTGTTGGGACCTTCCGGGTGCGGCAAGACGACGGTGCTGCGAACGTTGGCCGGACTTGAAGAGCCGGACGCCGGCGAGATACTGCTCGAGGGGCGCTCGATTGCGACGCTTCCCCCGCACCGCCGCCGGATCGGCCTCGTCTTTCAGAATTACGCACTGTTTCCGCACATGACAGTGTTCGAGAACGTCGCCTATTCCTTTCGCATTCGGCGAACGCCGGAAGCCGCGGTCCGGCAGGAGGTTGCCGCCGCGCTCAAGGCGGTGGGCCTGGATGAAATGGGTGGCCGGCTCCCGGGACAGCTTTCGGGCGGGCAACAGCAGCGCGTGGCACTCGCGCGGGCGTTCGTGATGAAGCCGGATCTCCTGCTTTTCGACGAGCCGCTCTCCAGTCTCGATGCCAAGTTGCGCGTGCAGGTGCGCGGCGAGCTGCGACGGCTGCAGAAGCGCCTCGGCACCACGGCGCTGTATGTCACGCACGATCAGGTTGAAGCGATGAGCCTTTCCGATCGCATCGCAGTGATGCGCGATGGACAGGTGGCACAAATCGGTACGCCGGAAGAGGTGTACTCCCGGCCGGCAAGTCTCTTTGTCGCCGACTTTGTCGGTCGGGTGAACGCTTTGCACGGGCGCGTGGTAAGTCACAGCAACGGCTACGCCACCGTGGACGTTCTCAATCATCGCATCGATGTGCCGATGAGCCACGTCGTGGGCACCGAGCTGCTGATCCTGGCGCGCCCAGAGGCGGTGCAACTACGGAAAGCAGCCGGTGACGGTCCTGTCGGAGTCGTCGAGGAGCTCGAGTACTGCGGCGACGAGATCGCCTACCGCGTGCGGGTGGGCACGGTGCTCGTCGTCGCGGTGGAATCGGCACTCCGGCGCACCTGGAACATCGCGCAGGGCGATTGCGTCGGGCTGCATTTGATGCAGAAGGCGCTGCATGTATTGCCCGCCGACGTGCAAGCACCGATGAGCGAGCGCGAAATCCCGTCGGACGATTCGACGTCAATGGAGGCAGCATGAATACCAACGGCACTGCGGATATCAGGCGCGTAATCCTGCTGGTGATCGACGGCTTGGGCGTGGGGGAAATGCCGGATGTTCCGCAGGTCCGCCCCAATGATCGGGGCGCCGACACCCTCGGCCATGTTGTGCAAGCAGCGGGCTCTCTGTCGCTGCCCAATCTGGAGCGTCTTGGCCTTGGCACCGTAGCGCCCAAGTCAGGCCTCCGGATCGAAGCCGCACCTATCGCGGCGCATGGCATCTGCGCGCTTGGTTACGCGGGTGCGGACACCTACCTGGGGCACGCCGTCATGATGGGCTCGCGCGTTCCCGATGTGCCGGAGGAATTGTTCGAGGCGGTTCGGGATGATGTGGCGGCGGCGTTGCGCAGTGCCGGCCACCGCGTGGCGCCCGCAGGCGAGAACATGTCCGCGCTGTTCGTCGATGACGCAATGATCCTGGGCGATAACCTGGAAAGCGATCCACTCCAGACTTATCACTGCGTGGGCTCGCTGGAGGAGCTCGAGTACGACCAGATTCTGGAAGTGAGCCAAATCCTGCGCTCGGTCGCCCGGGTCCGCCGCATCGTGGCGATGGGCGGGCGCGGGTTCACGGCCGCTGACATTCGCCGGTGCACGGAGCACCGTCCGACCGGACAATGCGGCGTCAACAATGTCGCCTTGGGGCTCTACACCAAGCAGTATGTCGTACGGCACCTGACCCGAGGCTCACGCCCCGAAGTGCAGGTTCCCACCCTCATGCGGCAGGCGGGTTGGCCGGTGGCGCTGCTCGGCAAGATGGCCGACGTCATCATCTGCAGCGGAGCGGAGCTCGAGCCGCACGTGCCTACGCCACGGGTCCTCGAGGCAACCTATCGCGCACTCGAACGCGTACAGCGCGGACTTATCGCGGTGAATATCCAGGAAACGGACCTCGCCGGACATGACCAGAGCGCGGCGCGGTATGCGGACTGTCTGCGGGTCGCGGACGAGGGTATCGGACAGATTCTGACGCGGCTTGGGGACCACGATCTTTTCATCATCACCGGCGACCACGGCAACGACCCCACCATCGGGCATGACAAGCACACCCGTGAGTTCACGCCCTTGCTGGTTTGGGGAGCGAGCATTCCGCCGCGCGCGCTGCCGCAACGCGAGAGCCTCGCGGACATTGCGGCGACGATCGCCGAAATTTTCAACGTGGGCCCAACGGAAATCGGACAAAGCTTCTGCGCCGAGTTGCAACGTGAAGGAGCATCCGCATGCTGACCAAGACATTGCCGCAACCGAGCGGTTCGCTCGCCGAGGCGCTCGAGCTGCGTCAACGCGAAGGTCGACCGGTACGGGTGGGGCTGATCGGCGCCGGGCAGATGGGCACCGACATCATCGTCCAGACCGCGCTGATGCAAGGCATCGAGGTGGTCGCCGCCGCCGACGCCGTCGCCGATAACGTGGTCACGGCGCGAGCCATTGCCGGAGAGGGCGCGCGCGCGCCGGAATTCGCGCAAGGCCCGAGTGCTACGGCAAGTGCCATTGCACGCGGTCGCCTGGCCGTCACCTCCTCCTTTCGCGACGTATGCCTGGCCGATGGCGTGGACGTCGTCATCGATGCGACCGGTAATCCGAACGTCGGCGCCGAAGTTGCGATGTGCACGATCGCCGCCGGCAAGCACATGGTCATGATGAATGTGGAAGCGGACGTCACGATCGGCCCCTACCTGTCGGCCAGGGCCGCGGAAGCCGGCGTCGTCTACACCCTCGGTGCGGGTGATGAGCCCAGCTCGACCATGGAGCTCGTCAACTTCGTGCGCGGTCTGGGTTACCCCATCATCGCCGCCGGCAAGGGCAAGAACAACGCCTTCAAGGTCGATGCCACGCCGGACGCTTATGTCGAAGAAGCCACCCGGCGCAACATGAATCCGAGAATGCTGGTCGAGTTCGTCGATGGCTCGAAGACCATGGTCGAGATGGTAGCGCTGGCCAATGCGACCGGCCTTGTCCCCGACCTGCCCGGCATGCACGGGCCGGCGGCGGCGGTGGCGTCGCTGCACACCGTGTTCTGCCCGCGGGAGGAAGGCGGTCTCCTGTCGCGCAAAGGAGTGGTGGACTTCACCGTGGCGCGGGGCGTTGCGCCGGGCGTTTTCGTGGTCGCCGAGATGCGTCATCCGCGATTGCGTGAGCGCATGAACGACCTCCAACTGGGCGAAGGCCCGTACTACACGTTCTTCCGTCCCTACCATCTGACCAGTCTCGAAGTTCCGCTGTCGGCAGCCGCCGCGGTGCTCTTCGGCCAAAGCCACATGCGGCCCCTGCCGGTGCCCACGGCGGAGGTCGGCGCGCTCGCCAAGCGTGATCTCGCGCCGGGCGAAACGCTGGATGCTATCGGCGAGTACTGCTATCGCGGGTTTGCAATATCCCGTGTCGATGCGCTGGCCCGAAGCGCTCTGCCGCTCGGGCTCGCCCAGGGCGCGAAGGTGACGCGATCGATCGCGAAAGGTGACTATCTGACCTACCACAACTGCGCCCCTGACGAGCGGCAGACGATCGTGCAATTGCGCCGCGCGCAGGACGAATCCTTGAGCCGACAAAAGTGTACCCCTACTTTTGTCGGATAGAGCTACCTTCAAATCGCTGGCGGAGCCAGACGATTTGAAGCGAACCATCGGAAAACCCTGACCATGCCCCAGATGTCTGCGATTGACCGCAATACCGCGGCACCAGAGCGCCCCGCGCTTGCCGCGCTGGAGCAGGAAGTCCTGCGCGGTGCGCTCATGAAGATGCACCTCATCCGCAAGTTCGAGGAAGCGGCCGAGGCGAGCTACGTGCGCGGCCTCATCCACGGCACGATGCATCTGTCGATTGGGCAGGAGGCAAGCGCCGTGGGCTCGATCCTGCCGCTGCGTATCGATGATTACATCCTGTCGACCCACCGCGGCCACGGCCATTGCATCGCCAAGGGCGCCGATCCCGCGCGCATGCTCGCCGAGTTCTTCGGCAAGGAGACAGGCTATTGCCATGGCCGGGGCGGCTCGATGCACATCGCCGATATCGAAGGCGGCAACCTCGGTGCGAACGGGATTGTCGCCGGCGGCCTTCCCATCGCGGTCGGGGTGGGCATGAGCATCAAGGCGCAGAAGCAAGACCGCGTGTGCATGGTTTTCTTCGGGGATGGCGCGACCAACGAAGGTGCATTCCACGAATCGCTCAACATGGCGTCGATCTGGAAGCTGCCGATTGTCTTCGTCTGCGAGAACAACAAGTACGCCATGTCGATGGACATCGCACTATCGATGGCGGTCAGGAACGTCACCGATCGCGCGAGCGCCTACGCGATGCCCGCCGTCGCGGTGGACGGCAATGACTTGCCCGAAGTCGCTGCCGCGGCACGCGCTGCCGTCGCGCGAGCGCGAAGCGGTGGCGGGCCCGCGCTTGTGGAATGCAAGACCTACCGGATTCGCGGCCACTCCAAGAGCGACCGCAATCTTTATCGGACCAAGGAAGAGATCGAGACGTGGCGCGAAGCCGATCCGATTTCACGCCTCGAAACGGAGGTCTTGACGCATCAGCGGTTCACCCGCCCGGAGCTTGCTGCGATCGAGAAAGCGGCGCAGCAGCGAATCGACGAGGCGCTCGAATTCGCCAAGGCCAGTCCCGATCCCGATTCCGCAGAGCTCACCCGGGATGTCTATGCCGACTGAGCTCGCGGCACCGGAAGTTGCAACCAGAGAGCTGTCCTACGCGGAAGCGATTCGCGAAGCGCTCGCGCAGGCGATGGAAGCGGACGAGCGCGTGTTCCTGTTCGGCGAGGATGTTGGGGTCTACGGCGGCGCGTTCGGCGTGTCGGGCGATCTCCTGCAGCGTTTCGGCCCCGAGCGGGTGATCGACACGCCCATCAGCGAGCTCGGCCTGGCCGGGGCCGCGGTGGGTGCCGCGCTGACCGGCATGAAGCCCGTGCTGGAAATCCAGTTCTCCGACTTCGTGACCCTCGCCATGGAGCAGATCGTCAACCAGGCGGCCAAGATCCACTTCATGTTCGGCGGCAAGGCGAGCGTGCCGATGGTCGTCCGCCTGCCGGGCGGTTCGGGCACCGGTGCTGCCGGGCAGCACAGTCAAAGCCTCGAGGCCTGGTTTGCGCATGTGCCGGGCCTGAAGGTGGTGCAGCCGTCAACGCCGCATGATGCCAAGGGGCTGCTGCTTGCGGCGATCGATGATCCGAATCCCGTATTGGTGTTTGAGCACAAGCTGCTTTACAAGACCAAAGGTCCAGTCCCGGCTGAACCGTATCGCGTACCCATCGGATCCGCCGCGGTGCGACGCGCCGGTCGTGACATCACCATCGTCGCCGCGTCGATCATGACGCTGCGCGCGCTCGCCGCGGCGCGACGGCTCGCGGCGGAAGGGATCGAAACCGAAGTGGTGGACCTGCGCTCGTTGCGCCCCATCGATTTCGCCACCATTGCGAAGAGCGTGCGCAAGACGCATCGGCTGTTGATCGTATATGAAGGCGTCAAGACCATGGGCATTGGCGCGGAAATTTCGGCCATGATTGCCGAAAGCGAAGTGTTCGAGTTTCTCGAGACGCCGATCGCGCGGCTGGGCGGCGCCGACGTCCCGATACCCTACAACCCCATGCTGGAAAAGGCATCGGTGCCGCAAGAGGACGACATCGTCGCGGCCGCGAGGCGACTGGTGCTCGAGGGAATCGCCTGATGCAGGTCGAGGTCATCCTGCCGAAAGTCGACATGGACATGGAATCCGGCGTCATCGCTGCCTGGAAGGTGGCGGACGGGGACTTCGTGCGTCAAGGGGACATCCTGTTCGAAATGGAAACCGACAAGTCGGTGATGGAGGTCGAGGCGCCTGGCACCGGCATCATTCGCGGATTGGCCCGCATTACCGGTGACCCGGTGGCCGTGGGCACCCCGGTTGCCTGGATCGATAGCAATGCCGAAGCCTTGGCGCCGCCGATTCCCGACGCGATCGAGGCGGCGGTCGTCGCCGCGTCACCGCCGGCGCCGCTGCGCGTGCCAGGACGCGTCGCGCCGAGTGCAAGTGCGCCAGTAGAGACCGCGAGTGAAGAAGCGTCAGAGGGCGGGATTCGCGCGACACCACTCGCCCGTCGCATGGCGCGATTGCACGATGTGGATCTGGCCGCCGTGACCGGCTCCGGGCCACGCGCGCGGATCGAGGAACGGGACATCGCGACCCGTGTTGCCGCCCGCGGAACCGGCAAGGCTGCAGCGGCCGCCAGTGGCGGCGAGGTTCCGGTGGTCATCGCATCGGCCGAGCGCAATGATGGCCGGCTGGTGCCGTTCACAGCGGTACGGCGGATTACCGCCAAACGCCTGGCCGAGAGCATGCGCGATGCCCCTCATTTCTACCTCACGGCGCAGGTGGAGATGACCGCGGCGCTGGACGCGTTAAAAGAGCTTGGGCCGGGTGCAGCCGGCGAGAAGCCAAGCGTGACGGTGCTGCTCGCGCACCTCG
>JANXZT010000289.1 GCA_025355395.1 Betaproteobacteria bacterium | reverse complement strand
CGCGCCGTCTATCAGCGCGCATCATACGTGGCGATCAACGTTTCGTCCCCGAACACCAAGGGGTTGCGCGACCTGCAATCGGAACTCGCCTTGGCAGCGCTGCTGGCGACATTGAAACAGGAGCAGGCCGCGCTCGCAGATGCGCACGGCAAATACACGCCGCTGGTGCTGAAGATCGCGCCCGACCTCGAGCACGGCGACCTCCAAGCCGTCGCCCGCCTGCTCGTCACCCATCGCATCGATGGAGTGATCGCAACCAACACCACGGTCTCGAGGGCCGCCATACACGGGCTGCCGCGCGCCGAGGAAGCGGGCGGGCTGTCCGGCGGCCCATTGCGCGCGCAGGCCACCGCCACGGTGCGCGAACTGTCGAAGGCGCTCGACGGCGCCCTGCCGATCATCGGCGTGGGCGGCATCCTTTCCGGCGCCGACGCGATCGAGAAGATCGAGGCTGGGGCGAGCCTGGTGCAGATCTACACGGGTCTCGTGTACCGCGGCCCGGAGCTCGTGGCGGAGTGCGGTGCCGCGCTCGCTACCCGAGCGCGTTGAATCCACCGCTACCCGCGCGGTCACGCCGCCGCAGGCTCCGGATATTTGTCGCCTATCGACGCCATCACGCTCGAGAAGGCGCGATCGATCAACGGCTCGGCCTCCACCAGCCGCGCGCGATCGTTGCGGAATCGCTGCGCGAGTTCCTCCGCCGTCATGGAGGTTGCCTTCTGACCCTGGCGATTGGTGAAAAGATACGTGCCCCGCAGCGGGCTCACCCACGCGAGTTTGGCAAAAGACAGTTGCCCATCCTCTTCCTCGAACTCTACCCACACGCCGCGGTCGAGACTCTGCGCAATCTCGAGGAAGTAATCTTCGATGATCTCCGGCACTTCGACCATGATCGGCTCGGCCGGCGCCATCGCCTCCGCCAACTGCTCGGCTTTGGCGGCGGCGGCTTCGTCGCCGATGGACTTGGCCTGCTCCGCATCGGCCTTGGCCTGTTCGGCAACTGCGGTTGTCGGCGAGCTCGCCGCTACCAGTGAGGGCTTGACCGCCGCGGCGTGCGCCTCGACAAGATTGGACATGAAGCGCTCGCGCTCCTCCGGCGCCCATGGGACGAGCCGCATGCCGGCCATCAGGCGCTTCAGGAGCGATGGCAGCAGCGCGATGAGATGCTTGCGATCCTCGGCCCCTTTCTTCGGCTGCACGCTCCAGACCAGATCGTCGAGCGTGGACAATCCCTGTGCCCACGCTTCGCTTTCTTCGCCGTCCTTGAAATACGTGGCTTCAAGTATGCGGCTCCAGTGGCCGCGCAGAAAGCCGGCCAGGAAATTCGGCAAGGCATGGCGTTCGATTCGCCGCTCGATCTCGACCCGCACGACCGCAGCTGCCAATTCGCGTCGATCGCGTTCGTTGACCGCTTCCGCGCTGTTCTGGATATTGAGCTCGGCGGCCTTTTCCTCCTCGGCGAGATACTGATGCAGCGTCTCGCGCATCTCCTCGAAGATGGTGAGATCGTCGGCGAAACCATCGAGAATGCGATGGACGATCTCGTCGAGCTTCCGGTACAGCGGATCCCCGGGCCCCATGTCCGTGGCCCAGCCGAGCCCGGCGTGCGCAAGCTCGTTCACCAACCGCCGCGAGGGGTGTGACTTCTTGGCGAAGAAGGCGCTGTCGAGCATGGCGGCCTTCAGCACCGGGATTTGCAGCCGCGCCAGCAGCGCCTTGATGCCGTCCGGGAGATCCTTGGTCTCGAAGATATAGTCGAAGAGCATCGCGACCAGCTCGATCGTCATCGATTCGAGTTGATTCACGCGCCGCCCAAGTGAAGAGCCCTGAAGGTCGCGCAGCACGTTGTGCTGGCTGTCGGGAACACCGGAGAACTGGACGAGAGTCCCGCCGCCCAAGTCGAAGCCGGTTTCACCGTGCTGCAGCCGCGCGAGGCCTTCGCCCAGCACCGGCGTCACCATGATCGGTGCGCCCGGCACATAGCCGGACGGGGTGGGGGCGAGAGGGCCGTGCGGAATATAGCGTGAGGCGCCAGCGGCTGGCTCGGCGCCCGCCCCCCCTGGTCCTCCGGCATTGAAGCCGGCGGAACTCATGGGCGGCGGCGTTCCGGGCGCGCCGAACATGCGCTTGAAGAGCGACATGATGTCAACTTCGGCGCTTGCAGCCGGAGCGCCGGTTGCGCCCGGGGGCGGGGATGCGCTCTTGCCGCGGCTCTTGCCGGCACCCGCGCCACGATTCAACGCAATCGGCCGGCCGAGCACCACGTGCATCCGGACCAGATGCTGGTTCAGGTCGGCATAGATCTCGTTGATCTCGCCCAGGGCAGCCTGGTTGAGCTCCTTGAGGATCGCGAACTTGGCGCGCTCGCCGGTTTGCATCGTGTTCAATGCCTGCGCAAAGGATTCGACGATGCTGCTGGGCGCGAGGGGATTGGCGGTGGTCGCCAAGTCCGGGTCCCCCAGGAGCTGTCCCATGCCGCGATTGAGGAGCTGAAGCTCATCAAAGCAGAGATTCTCGACCACCCGTGCGATGTTGCCGGTCAGCACCGACTCATCCATGGCGGTGGTGTCGATCAAGGTCAGGTTGGTGGCATCGACCTTCGAGAAATCGGCCTTCGCCTGGCCTCTGCCGCTGATGCGCTCGTTCACCCGCTGGCGCAGGTTTTTCTCGAACTCTGCGAGGAGATTCGCGCGTTGCGCGAGCACGGCGCCGCGCGCGTCGAGAAACATCATCTGCTCGCCGCGCAGATCGATGGTGCTCGCCCGCTCCAGCAGCATGGCCGCAACGCTGTCGAGCACGCTCGAGAAGGAAAGAAGCAGGCGATGCACCGCCCGGTCCCGGCATTCGCCGAGGATTTTTGCCGCCTCCCGCGATGAGTGCTGTCGGGCCGGGGTGTCGGTCGTGGTCGAATTCACGCGTAAGGTGCGTCGATGCCGTGGTGGCGCGGCCTGATCGCGCTCAAAATACGCGTCTTGACCGTCCGCCGGCCAGGATGAAACGTCGCAAAGCGTCCTCGAGCGGCGAAAAAAGGGCGAAGGGACTGTAGCACGCCCCTTTGGCCTGCGCCAACGCGAGCAGCCTGCCGCCGATCAGCGCCCAATCTCCGCCCACGCCTTTTCCACACGTTTATAGGAAACCGGGAACGGCGTCTTAAGCTCCTGCGCGAAAAGCGAGACCTGCAATTCCTCGAGCAGCCAGCGAAAATCCTCGAGGCCGCGTTCAGGGCGACCGGCCTTCTGGCTGCGGTCGAGCCGCTCGCGGTAGCGTTGCCACCAGGCCCCGATCGCCGGGGCATGGAGAGCGTCGCGCGTCGGATTTTCCGGGTATTTGGCGAGCCGTCGCTCCAGTGCCTTGAGATAGCGTGGGAGATGAGCGAGCCGTGGCCACGGCGTGCCGGCAAAGAAACCGGGATAGACGAGCGCGTCGCGGCGCCCGCGCACCTCTGCACCCAGCCGTGAGAGCGCATTGGGCAGCGCGCTTAAGCGTTGCCCCAGCGCCTGGTCTTCCGCCACGATGACGGTCAGGAGCTTGAATGCACCATCCGCCACCGCAGGCAAACGGGCGCGCGCCCGCTTCACCTGTTCGCCAAAGGCCGTTGCGGATCGGGGCAGCGGATCGTCGCCAATAAAGGCGCGCTCGTAAACGGCGCTCAAGACGTCGGCAAGCAGGCGCTGCGCTCCGGCCGCACCTTTGAGTAACATTGCCGTGGCATGAAAGCCTGGCGGACCTTTCTCGTAACGCGCAAGCACATCTTTCAGTGCGATGCGCACGAGTCGCACCACCCCGGCCCGGGTTGACGCATCGGCCGCATCCTGTGTATCGAGGAGCGCGATCGAGACCGTGTCGCCATTGTCGATCAGCGCCGGGTATCCGGTCGTTCGGCGCCCGTTGCGATGCATGGCGAGGGTGGGTGGCAGGTCGCCGAAATCCCAGGTGCGCAGATCCCGACGCTCCAGCGCCGGACCTTCTTCCACAAAGGAAAGCGCCGCGGCCTCGCCCAGTTGCGCTCGCAAGGCCAACAAGTCGCGGCCCTGTGCGAGCTCCTTGCCGGCCGCATCCACGACGTGAATGTTGATCGCGAGGTGTGGCGGCGCTACCAACGTGTCCCACGCGTCGCGCGGGGGCGCATCGCCAATGCGACCCCGGATAAACTCACGCAGGGCGTCGGTGAGCGGGAGGTCGAAATTCACTCCCTGATCGAGAAACGCGGTGACCACTTCAGGCAACGGAATAAGGCGATTGCGCCACGCCTTCGGAAGCGCCTTGAGATAAGCCGCGATCTTTTCGCGAACGAGACCCGGGACGAGCCACGAAAGCCGTGTGGCGTCGAGCTGGTTCAGGAGCGACAACGGCACCGTCAGGGTCAGTCCGTCCAGCGGATGCCCAGGCGCAAACCGGTATTTGAGCGGGAGCGCGGCGCCCGCCATGGCAAGGACATCGGGAAACCACGTTTGCGTGACACCCGCCGCGGCATGACGCATCAACGCCTCGCGGGTCAGGAAAAGCAGGCGCGGATCCTCACCCTCGGCGTGCTCGCGCCACCGCTCGAAGGTCGCGAGCGAATGGACGTCTGCCGGAACGCGCCCGTCGTAAAAATCGCCGATGGTCGCCTCGTCGACCAGCACATCCTGTCGCCTGGCCTTGTGCTCGAGCAGGGCGACCTCCGCCATCAACTGCCGGTTGTGCGAAAGGAACGCGCCCCTGGTGTGCAGCGTGCCAGGCACGAGCCCTTCACGGATGAACACTGAGCGCGCCGCCGCCGGATCGATGCGGCCGTAGCTCACGCGCCGGCGGGGTACCAGCGTCAATCCGTACAGCTGTACCCGTTCGCTGGCGACGACTTCGCCACGCTCCTCGTCCCACCGAGGCTCAAAATACTCGCGACTAACGCGATCACCCGCGATCGCCTCGATCCACTCGGGCTCGATGCGCGCCGCGCAGCGGGCATACAGACGCGAAGTTTCGACGAGCTCGGCGGCGAGCACCCACTTGGGTTGTTTTTTTGCAAGTCCCGAGCCCGGATGCAGGACAAACCGGATCCCGCGCGGACCAAGATAACCATCGCCGTCCGCGCTTCGACTACCGATGTTGCCAAGGAGCCCGGACAGGAGCGCCTGGTGCAATGCCTGATAGCGGACGGCATCGAATGCGGCGGGCAACTGCTCGTTCCATTGCCAGCGTTGCAGGGCGGCCTCGGCGACGAGCTGCGCATGCACGTCGCGCCATTCGCGCAACCGCAGCCAGGACACGAACTGCGCGCGGCACGCATCGACGAGCTTCTTGTGTGTCAGCTTTTGCGCGAGCAGGCCATCGAAGAATTCCCACAGCGTGATCAGGGACACAAAATCGGAGCGCTCGTCGCGAAAGCGCAGGTGGGCCTGATCGGCAGCCTGCTGCTTGTCGAGCGGGCGCTCGCGCGGGTCAGGCACCGAGAGTGCACTCGCAATGACCAGCACCTCGGCCAGACAACCGCGGGCTTCCCCCTCGATGATCATTCGGCCGACGCGCGGGTCCACCGGCAAACGCGCCAGATCGCGGCCAAGCGACGTCAGCCGGCGCTCACCTTCGACCGCCCCCAGTTCCTGCAGGAGCTGGTAGCCGTCGGCGATGGCCCGCGGTCCTGGCGGCTCGAGGAACGGAAAGTCCTCGACGCTGCCGATGTCGAGTGCCGCCATGCGCAGGATCACCGACGCGAGCGATGAGCGCAGGATTTCCGGATCCGTATAGCGCGGCCGCGCCGAATAATCCTCCGCTGCGTACAGCCGTATGCAAATGCCCTCCGCAACCCGCCCGCAGCGGCCAGCGCGCTGATCGGCAGCGGCCTGGGAGATCCGTTCGATCTGCAGCAAGGTCGTCTTGTTGCGCATCGAATAACGCTTGACACGCGCGAGGCCGGTGTCGATCACGTAGCGGATCCCCGGCACGGTGAGCGAAGTCTCCGCCACGTTGGTCGCGAGCACGATGCGTCGCCCGCTACCCGCTGCAAAGACCCGCTGCTGCTCAGCCACGGACAGACGCGCGAACAACGGCAGGATTTCGACCTGCTGCGCGTAGGGACGCCGTGCGAGGCTGCGGCGGAGGAGCTCCGCGGTTTCACGAATCTCGCGCTCGCCGGGCAAAAAAACCAGGATGTCGCCGCGCGCCTCCCGCCATAAACCCTCGGCCGCCGTGACAATGGCGTCCTCGAGCTCCTCGTCGTCGTCGGTCTCCTCATCGCCCGTCCTGAGCGGCCGGTAGCGGATGTCGACCGGATACATGCGCCCCGAGACTTCAATGACCGGCGCCAACTGCGTGACACCATCGGCCTCCTGCGCAAAATGTCGCGCAAAGCGCTCGGCGTCGATCGTCGCAGAGGTGATGATGACTTTGAGATCGGGCCGTTGCGGCAGCAATTGCCGCAGGTACCCCAGCAGGAAATCGATGTTGAGGCTGCGTTCGTGCGCCTCGTCCACGATGATCGTGTCGTAGGCGGCGAGCAGACGATCCCCTTGCGTTTCCGCGAGCAGGATGCCATCGGTCATGACCTTCAAGAAGGCATCGGGCTTCGTATGATCGGTGAAGCGCACCTTGTAACCCACGAGCTCGCCCACCGCGGTGCCCAGCTCCTGGGCGATGCGCGTCGCCACGGCGCGGGCGGCAATGCGTCGCGGCTGGGTGTGGCCGATGAGACCGCGCTCGCCGCGACCCACGGCGAGGCAGATCTTGGGTAGCTGCGTGGTCTTGCCGGAGCCCGTGGCGCCCGCAACGATCACGACTTGGTGGTCGCGGATGGCGGTCGCGATCTCGTCGGCGCGCTGGGCGACCGGCAAATCGGGCGGATAGACGATGACCGGCCGCCGGCGCGCGCGCGCGCCGCGCCGTTCGATGGCGCGCGTAATCGCGGTCGCCAACTGCTCCCATTCCCGCGCTGGCGCGTGCTGATGTCGCGCGCGCTCGAGGCGCTTTCCCAGAGCGAGCGCGTCGACGAGCATCGCGTCGGCGAGCCGGCTTTGCAGTTGGGAGGCAAGCGTGGGCGACATAAGCGGGGGTGGGCAGTTTGCGGTCCGCCGCGGCCAAGATCCATCCACCCGCGCCGCGACCGGAGTCCTCACCCACAACAGGTGAAGGTCGACATGAATCCCGACGTTTCAGTCGGCCGCGGCCCCAGCCACCCGGGCGCGCACGGTAAGGTAGTGGGTGACGCCTGCCGCCACCGCAATGGCGGTCGCACTCGCGACCACGGCGTAGACGTAGCTGTCATTGGTGGAGTTGCGGGCCGCGGTCTCGATGAAGCCAAGCACCAGCCCGGTGGTGATATACGCGGGCACGGTGCGAAGGTCGAAGCGCAGCAATCCATATACGATCACCGCAGCGGCGAAACCACCTACGAGTCCGCCGGCAATCGCGGCCAACGGATTCGCGGCATCGATCACGCTGATACCCGTCAGGACCAGGATCAGCACGAACGCGGCAAGCCACAAGTGCCGCTGCCACCCGTAAGTCAATCGCTCCAGCCAGGCCAGCAGGAAGAGCGCGATGCCGATGGCGGTAATGACTCCTGCTCCGGCGATTACGGCGCCGAGGACGGGCACCGCCTGCCCTTTGAGTCCGTACGATGGCCACACCGGTGCCGTGTCGGGCGCGGTCGCCGCCAGGGCTGAACCCAACCCGGCCACGAGCAGGGCGCCACACGCGCCACCGACCCACGCCGGCCAACGGCCCGAGAGCATTCGCGCCGGACGCTGCAAGGCGGCCCAGGCGCCGATCGCACTCGCAAGCCCGACCGCAAGCGCCGCCACGACGGCTCCGAACAGCCCTCCCGCAATCGCCAAACCGGCCTGTGTTGCCACTGGCTCGGAAGTCTGCAGGTTTATTGCCATCCTCGGCCAGTTGTTGCCAAGCGCCAGGGCTGCGAGCAGGAATGAAATCAGCGCGACACCGTTGAGCGTGCGCCGGTCGTAGCGGCGGCGCATCCAGAGGGTAGCCGCATTGATGAGCGCCGCCACCGCGACCACGCCGGCAAACCCGGCGAGGCCAAGCTTCGCAAACGTCATGCGGCTTTCGCGCTCGCGCTCAGTGCGTTCCCACGACTCCGGAATGAAAACGTAATGGCCCGCGTTCACTACCTCGTCGCCGGCGATAACGACTTGCAGTCGGGCCTCGCCGCCCGCGCCGACGTTGGTTGCAAGATCGGCGAACAGGAATGCCCAGTCGCGGCGCGCCGGCTGCTGCTTTTGCTCGGCACCGATAAGCTTCAGTGTCGAGGGCTCACGTCCGAGTTGCTCGCGCACCGCGCGCTCGGCGATGGCCAAGGCCGGCGCGCGCTCGAGCGAGGCGCCGGCGCGGCCTTCGGGCAGCGCATGGCGCACCTGGCGCACCTTGCCTGTGCCCTCCATCGTCACGCGCCATTCTTCGGCGCGCTCCGCGACGTCGCCCGTGAATCGCGCAAAGCGCACCTCCCACAACGGTGGCGCCAGCACATTGCCGATGAGGCCGAGATAAGCGTCGCGCCCTGCTTCGCGCCATACGAACTCATGCCCATCCCATTGCTGCGATTCCTCGCTGGCGACCCGGACCTTCGCGAAGCGCTTCCAATCCGGCGCAAGCACCACACCACGGGAACGCAGTGTGGATTCGGCGGTGACGAGTGCGTCCGCGCGCGATAGCGGCAATGGTGGCACGTCGGCGCGGAAATTGGCGGTCAGCGCCCACGCAGCGAGGCCGGCGATGCCAAGTGCGGGCAGCGCGCGATGGAATCCGACCATCCAGCGCGGCAACGGCGCATCGACAGGGTATTCGTCCGTGCCTCGCGTTGAATCCGCTTCCGCGGCGCCGGTGGTCCGTTGCCATGCACCATTGCGGAAGCGATCGGAAAGCTCATGCCACGCGCCTCCACGCACGCGTTGCATAAGCACGATGCCGAGCGGCACGCATCCGGCGGCCACCACGAGTGCACGCTGCGCCCACGCGCCGGGCGCATCGACCAGGAAAAGGGGAATCGCAAACAGTGTCAGGTCGAAGAGCGCGTGCAGAAGAATCGTGATGAGCAACCCAAAGCGCAGGAACAGAAGCGCCCAGACAAGCGAGGGCACAAACAGCTCGACCAGCCGTGAGTAGGCCGGAAAGCCCGGATAGTTCGCATGCGCGGCGCCGAAAATGAGCGCCTGCAGGACCGCGGCAATCGCGAGCGCCAGGCCCCGATGGCCGAAGCGTGCTCCGATCAAGGCCGCCAGCGAAAGCGGCACCGCGCGAAATACGCACTCCTCCATGAAGCCCGCTTGGAGCGAGATGGCAATGGGCGCCAGGGCCGGCACGACGCTACCAAGGATGTTGGGATCGGTCAGCGATTCGGACGGTTGCCACCACCCCAGCCAGCGATTGGTCGCATAATAAAAGATCGAGATGAACGCCAACTCGAGACCGACGAACAGATAGCCGCCCATTGTGCGGCCGATAATTTGCGACGTGGCGGCGGCCTCGCGGGTCCACACCTTCCACAACTGCGGGTGACTCGCGAAGGCGCTCCGCGACAGGCTTTCCGCGGCCATGAAGACCAGCGCGTAGGCGAGCCCTCCGCCGCCGAAGATGAGTACCGCGCTGCCGAATTGGCGCACCCAGAACGACGTGACCGGCTCGGCGGTGTCATAGCCGAACCAGGCCGTTGGCGTGGCAACCAGGGTGGCCGCGCCCATGAGCGCGCCCACGACAAGTCCGGCGACCAGTGCCGGCCGCCACACCAGCCGGTGTTGTCGCATCAGCCATAGCACGCCGAGCACGCATCCGCCGAGGCCATACAGCACTCCGGCCGCAAGGCTTGCGCCACCGGCGATGGTGTTGTTGGCGGCGCGCAACTCCTGATAGCGGCGCTCGAACGATTGCGGCACATAAGCGAAATGCGAGAGCTCCGTCAGCGCGTTGCCCGACACCGCAAGGCGCATTCGAAAGCGCGCCTCCCCCGCTTGGGCATCGTTGCGCTCGTAAACGAAGAGGTGATCGACCCGGCCGCTCGGACGCCGCTGCTGCGTTTGTTCGAGCGGCTGATAGTGGGAGAGGTCAACGCCCCAATCGGTGCGCGCGCTTGCTTCAGCGATACGCCGCGCCGCATCCGGATCGAGCGCCAGGCCGGCCGGATCCGCGGGCAAGAGGGTTTCCGGGATTTTCTCGACGAACCCGTAACGCGCACCGTCGGGCCGGAAGCGCACCAGGGCTTCCTTTATCTCGCCGGGCGCAAAAAGACGCACTTCCCACCAGTACGGCGCATAGACATCGCCTGCCATGAGCGCTGCGAACGCAGGCTTGCCTCCGCCTTCGAGCTCGATGTAATTCTGGGTGGTGTCGTCGTGGGCGAAGCGCACGGCCGAGCGCGCGGCGGGAGGGGCGAGGTCGAGCTTGCCGGCGATGGCCCTGGCGGCATCGACGGCGTCGTGTCGAGCGAGCTTGATGTCCAGGCTGACGAGCGGAATCGCCAGCGGGAACAAGCGCCAGGCGACAGCGGCGGCCGCGATGGCGAGCACGGCGTACGCAAGCCAGAACCCGCGCCGACGTGTCCACGAAGTCATGAGCATCTTATTGTCAACTTGGCAACATCAATCGTCATCCTGCGAACGTGACGGCGTGGGAGCCGTCATCCCTGCAAACGCAGGAATCATTTTAACTTTGCATCGGAACCATTTTGTCGCCATGAAAGCCGTCATCCCTGCGAACGTGACGGCGGGCGAGCCGTCATCCCTGCGAACGTGACGGCGG
>JANXZT010000282.1 GCA_025355395.1 Betaproteobacteria bacterium | reverse complement strand
CGTGAGAGTTGGTGGACCGGAACCGTAATCGGATTTGGTCAAACGACAAATTGCCGGCGGACGCTTAACCCTGTAGGTGAACTCCCCTCAAAGAAGAGACTATCGCTAGTTGTCGCAAGACGGGTGCGCCTGCAGTCGTATATCCGGCGTCCGGAGTGGGCGCGGTGTGGCCGGTGCCGACATGGAATCTGCAAACACCGGCGCGCCCATCGTTTCAAGGGGCAAGCATGAAGCTGCCGCATCGCGGCTACGCCTGCGCGTGAACAACGCGGGTCTTGCAGCAGCTGTCAGTCAGTTCGGTAATTATCCATAAGTCCGCCAGGCCTCAGGAATCGACCCGAAGACGGAATCAGTCGTCCAATTCAGTCGTCCTTGTGGCCCTTGCCTTTGCCATGCTTCTTGTCGTGCCCTTTACCACTAGGCTCGCGTTCGCGGAAGCGTGGAGCGTACACGTCGTTGTACCAGGTTTCCTGCACGAAGTAGACCGGTTGGCCGCAGGCGTTATATTTGCGGCAGTGCTTGCGCCAGTCTTTCGCGTGGCCCGGAGGCACATGTAGGTATATCGGCTGACGCACCACGCCCACCGTCATCGGCTGGATGACGACCGGTTCCGGGTAGACCAGCTGCGGCGGCGGGAAATTGCCGATGTCTATGCGGCCATAGAAGCCGGGCTGGCCCACGTTGACCGACACGCCGACGTTCCCGGCCAGCGCCGGGGCAGTGGCCACGGCCAACGCAGCCACGACAAGGAATCGCTTCATGTTTGAGGGTCCTTTCGTTAGCAATCGTTATTCAACGCGCGAGAGGGTCAATTCGATGACGAGTGGCATCACTGAGCGCACGTGGCCCCTCCCGTCGCTCAGCGCGGACAGCAACATATGAACGACGTACCAAGCATCCGTTCCTGCGCCCCGATATTGCCCTTGTGGAAGTCAAGACCGAAATGGCAGGATATAAGGGTCTTCCGTCCGGCGCAGGGATGTCTGCGGACGCCGAGCTTCGGACCAGCATGCTGCAGGTACTGAAAGAAAAGGTAATGACCCAACCCTTCGCTCAACACGTACGCTCCGCCTGCGGCACTTCGTGTCCGCAGTCGGGTCGCCGGGTATCTTGATTAGTGAGGCGTGCCATGGACAACCAACGACCAAACCGTCGAGAAACACCCGTTGGCGCAGCCATCAACGTTCGTAGCGCTGCAGCCACCGTCATAGCGGCTGCCTTGGGCGCTGTCACAGGAGGCGTAACCGCGTCGAAGTTGCCGAGCGACAAGTTCGGCTGGACCGGATTCGCCTTGGTCCCCCTTTTGATTTTTCTTGAAATCTTCTTCAAGCATTTTGTTGCCCTGTTCGGCGGCAACTCCAACGTCGCGCGTCTCACGCTTGCCGGGGCCCTTGTAGCAGGGTTTTATGCCACGTGGTTCGCGGTCCGGCCGTTGTGAGCGGCGCGTTTACCCTGCCCCCGTCCCTATCCTGGCTGCTGATCGCGCTCACGGCGGCTACGCTTGCGGCATGCGTGACCGTAACACGCGAGCCACGCGCCGTGATGCTCGAGCACAATAGGCAGATTCGCGTGCAGCGGCTTACCTGTCCCGAGGGAGTCGTGCAGGCCCGCGCCAGTCCCCAGAACGGAGCCGGTCTCGATCCCGCGCATATCCGGCTCCTCACCTGGAACATCCACAAGGAAGGCGATGCCGGCTGGCAGGCGGATCTCAAGCGATTCGCAGCGCAAACCGATCTTCTGTTGCTGCAGGAAATCGTGCTCAATGACGAGGTCCGCGATGTGATCGAGCAGGCCGGCCTGCAATGGGCCATGGCGAGCTCGTTCATCCACAGCGAGATCGATATCGGGGTCGTGACGGCCGCTCGCATCGCACCCCTCGCGACATGCACCGAGCGCGTAGTCGAACCGCTATTGCGGATACCAAAATCGGCGGTAGTCACGTGGTATGCGTTGAAAGGCAGCCGCGAACGGCTCGCGGTGATCAACATGCACTCGATCAACTTCTCGCTCTCTCTCGGCGCCTACCGGGCGCAACTCGCCGCAGTGCGCGATGCACTGGCAACGCACGACGGGCCGATGATCTTTGCGGGCGACCTCAATACCTGGACCGCAGGGCGCGACGCGGCCGTGCGCGAAACCGCGGTTGCGCTGGGCCTGACCGAGGTCAGCTTCGACGAGGACCGGCGGAAGCTTTTTTTCGGCAAGCAACTTGATCATATCTTCACCCGCGGTCTCCGGCTGACGTCGTCGATGGCAATTCCGGTGCTGTCATCCGACCATAATCCCGTCCAGGCGACGCTGAGCACCCTGCCGTAGCCCTAGCGATGTTCCGCATGGTGGGACGGCACGTCGCGCAGACCAAGTTGGGTAATAATGGCGCAGGAGGAAGCATCGCCGGCGCGTGAAAGAAGATCACGCCTGGCGGGCAATGCGCACGATGAGCAGTGATGTCGGGATGACGCGCGGCCTCGAGCTCGCGGGCAAGGTGTTCATTGTCACCGGCGGGGCCCGCAACATCGGGCGCGCGATTACCGGCGCGCTCGCAGCCGGCGGGGCGAGTGTCATGGTCAATGCGCATTCCTCGGTGCAAGATGCGGCGGAAACCGTGCGGCTGGTGGCCGCGCGCGGAGGAATTGCGGCGAGCTTTGTCGCCGACGTCACCGATCCCACCGAGGTCGCAACACTGGTCGAGGCCACGATCGAGCGCTTTGGCCGCCTCGACGGGCTCGTGCACAACGCTGCGGTGCGCGCGGAGCAATCGTTCGAAACCATCACTTTCGAGGATTGGCGGCGCATTCTTGCGGTGATCCTCGATGGCGCATTTCTGTGTGCGCAAGCCTGCCTGCCGCATCTGATCCGCGCGGGTGGCGGGTCGATCGTGAACATCGGTGGCGAGACGGGCCATCAAGGCGCGTCGCATCGTGCGCACGTCGTGACCGCCAAGGCCGGACTCGCGGGCCTGACCAAGGCCCTGGCCCTCGATCTCGCGCCGCACGGGATCACCGTAAATTGCGTGGTCCCGGGGCGTATTGCAACCGTGCGCGGCCTGCCCGGCGCACCCGAGGCACCCACGCACCTCCGCGGCGCGCCGCCGGTTGGGCGTCTCGGCCTGCCCGGGGAAGTGGCGGCGATGGTGCGCATGTTGTGCAGTCCCGATGCCCGTTATGTCACGGGCCAATCCATTCATGTCAACGGCGGAGGATTCATGCCATGAGCGACCCGACTCGCCCGCGTATCGTGCACCTCGCACTCAAGGTCGATGACCTCGAGCGCACGACGGCATTTTACCGGGATGTTTTCGGTTTCACGGAAGTCGAAACCACCCACGTGCGCGATCACACCTCTTGCCATCTGACTGATGGGGCGATCGACTTCGCCCTCATCCGGTACGACGCCGACACGACATCGGCAGAGGCGCGGGCGGCCGGCGACGGCCCGTGCATCCATCACTTTGCCGTCGAAGTCGACGACATCGACAAGGCACGCGCGCAAGTATTGTCGTACGGATGCGAAATCATCAGCGACGATGGCGTGATCCCCATCAAGTTCCGGGCGCCCGGCGGTACGGTGGCCGAGCTTGTGCCCAAGTCGCGTTACGACAAGGGCAAGCCCGCGAATCCGCGAGGCAACGCCTGATGCGCGTTGCGCGTCCCGGCGATTTCTGGTCGGGGCTCGTGCTTGCGGGGCTCGGCGCGTACATCGTGGTGGAGGCGCGCCATTGATTGCGCCTTGCGCCTCGCCGCCCATGGCATCGCCCCCGAAGAAATCAAGGATGTCGTGTGCGAAACCGCCGAAGGGTACGTGCGCCGGCTCTGGGAACCCTTGTCGTCGAAGCAGGCACCGGCCAATGAATACGGCGCGAAATTCAGCACGCCGTTCAATATCGCCGTGGCCTACATTACGGGTGGCGCCGGCCTGTCGGCCTTCACCAAAACCACGGTGCGTGATCCACGCATCCTGTCGCTCGCCCACAAGGTGCGTTATGTGGTCGATCCCGGCAACCCGTATCCGCGCCAATACACCGGGCACGTGCGCATGACATTGCACGACGGGCGCAGCTTCGAAGAACGCCGGCCGCACATCCGCGGAGGCATACACGACCCCCTTTCGCGCGCCGACATCGAGCGCAAATTCATGGGTAACGCGGCGCACGGCGGGTGGGAAGCGGCGCGCAGCGAGGCGTTCCTCGAGAACGTTGGCACATTCTTCGATCAAGGCGTCGACCTCGCCGCATTGCGCGGCTGAGCCCGTCCCGTTGACCGTCATCCCGGCGAACGTGACTGCGCTCGATCGTCATCCCGGCGAACGTGACGGCGCTCGATCGTCATCCCGGCGGACGTGACGGCGCTTGACCGTCATCCCGGCGAACGTGACCGCGCTTGACCGTCATCCCGGCGAACGTGACGGCGCTCGATCGTCATCCCGGCGAAAGCCGGGACCCATGTTGACTTGAAGTTGGACCCAGTGTGAGCTTGCAAAAAATGGATTCCCGCGTTCGCGGGAATGACGATGTTGGTGAGGGCAAGGCCGGTGGCCCGAGTGTCGGATTCCCGCGTTCGCGGAAATGACGATGTTGGTGAGGGCAAGCCGGTGGCCCGAGTGTCGGATTCCCGCGTTCGCGGGAATGACGATGTTGGTGAGGGCAAGGCCGGTGGCCCGAGTGTCGGATTCCCGCG
>JANXZT010000238.1 GCA_025355395.1 Betaproteobacteria bacterium | reverse complement strand
GTGACAGCACTCAGCCGTCATCCCTGCGAACGCAGGGATCCATTTTGACTTTGCTTTGGCGACCCATTTTGACTTTGAATAAGGACTGTCGACGTCGACTCCACGGATACACTCCGCTTACCCGACGCCGTAGCGCTTCATCCCATCGTGATCCATGCTGAGCTTCCTCCTTCGCCGTCTCGCTTTGATCGTTCCGACTCTGCTTTTTGTGTCGATGCTGATCTACGGCCTGCAGCAACTGCTGCCCGGCGATCCGGCGATCGTGCTGGCCGGCGAAGATCGCGATCCCGATGTGGTCGCCTACCTGCACGCGAAGCTTCATCTCGACGATCCGTTGCCGGTGCGCTATCTCTACTGGCTGGGAGGTGTGCTGCAGGGCGATCTCGGCGAATCGTTGAGGATGCAAAAGCCCGTCCTCGAGCTCATTGCCGAAAAGCTTCCAGTGACCATCGAGCTCGCCGGTCTCGCGATCGTCATCGCGCTTGTCATCGGCATTCCGGCCGGCATCATCTCGGCGGTTGCGAAGGACAGCGCGTGGGACTACGCAGCCAACGCCATTGCACTGTGGGGCCTGTCGACGCCCAACTTCTGGCTGGGGATCATGATGATCCTGCTGTTTTCTGTTTCGCTGGGCTGGTTGCCCGCCTCCGGCTACGTGAGCCCTGCGGAAAACCTGCGCGGGAACCTGGCCGCCATGATCATGCCCGCGTTCGTATTGGGCAATGCCATCGCCGCGGTGCTGATGCGCCATACCCGCAGTGCGATGCTGCAGGTTCTTTCTTCGGACTATGTGCGCACCGCGCGGGCGAAGGGCCTCGATGAACGGGTAGTGGTGCTGAAGCATGGCTTGCGCAATGCGCTGATGCCGATCATCACCTTGGGTGCGCTGCAGTTCGGTGAGCTCCTGTCGGGCGCGGTGTTGACCGAGCAGGTATTCACCATTCCGGGTTTCGGCAAGCTCATCGTGGATGCGGTATTCAATCGCGACTATGCGGTGGTGCAGGGCGTGGTGCTGTTCACGGCGACGGCGTACATTACGCTCAATCTGCTGGCCGATTTCGCCTATTACTACGTCAATCCCCGGATGCGCGGCTGATGGCCACACTCGCGATCGATGCGCTGCCACGCGAGCGCAGTCCCGGTGCGCGGGCGCTGCGCCGTCTCGCGCGACGCAAGGGCGCGATGGCCGGGCTGGCGGTCGTCGTGGTGTTCGTGGCCCTGGCGTTGCTCGCGCCTTTCGTGTCGCCGCAAGACCCGCTCGCGACGAGTTGGAGCGCCATCCGCAAGGCACCGAGTGCGGCCCACTGGTTCGGCACCGACGAGATCGGGCGCGATGTATTTTCGCGGGTAATCTGGGGGGCGCGCGCTTCATTGCTGGCGGGCATGGTGTCGGTGTTGATATCGCTTTCCATCGGGGTGCCGTTAGGCCTGCTGGCCGGGTATGTGGGACGTATGACCGACATGCTCATTTCGCGCGTCACCGATGCAATGCTGGCATGTCCCTTCCTGATCCTGGCGATTGCTTTGGCGGCGTTCCTCGGTCCGAGCCTTACCAATGCCATGATCGCCATCGGCATTTCCGCCACGCCCATTTTCATACGGCTCACGCGCGGACAAGTCCTCGCAGTCAAGGTCGAGGATTACATCGAAGCGGCGCGCGCGCTGGGCAACCCGCATCTTCGCATCGCACTGCGGCATATCCTGCCCAACGTCGTGCCCCCGCTCATCGTGCAGGCGACGCTCGCGCTCGCCGCGGCGGTGATTGCCGAAGCGAGCCTCTCGTTTCTCGGCCTCGGCCAGCAGCCACCAGCGCCGAGTTGGGGCAGCATGCTCAATACTGCCAAGAACTATGTCGACAATGCCCCCTGGATGGCGGTGTGGCCGGGAATTTCGATCTTTCTGCTCGTCCTCTCGTTCAACCTGCTGGGCGATGGGTTAAGGGACGCACTCGATCCACGGCATCGGTAAGCGGCACGCTTTATCGACGAGTCACGGCCATCGCAAACGCCGCGATGGCAAGCACTGAAAGCACGACGAGCGCAATCAACCAGCCGAAGGAAGCAGCGCCCGGTACGGCGAGACCGGCGCACGCAAGCGGCGCGATCGCGCGCGCAATGAGGGAGGGGGCGGCCAAGGTTCCAAGCGTGTTGCCGTAGCCGATCCGGCCGAAGAGCTCGGCGGGTACGATGCCGCGCACGATCGTCAGTACGCCGTTGCTGGCGCCGTAGAGTACGGCGAACACCAGCGCGATCGCCACTGCGCCGTCGAGCACCAGCAACAGGACCACGGCCAGCGCCACCGTCGTATACGAAAGCAGTCCGATCGCGCGCGAGGCGAATCGCCTGCCGACTGCGAACTCGGCGATGCGTCCCGCCACTTGCATGGGTCCGATGAACGACGCAACCCATACCGCGCCGGCCAGAGTGAAGTGCTTGCCCTGGAGAACGGTGATCAAATGAACGGCGAGCGCGGAGACCACGAATCCGTTCAGCGCAAACGCCGCGGCCAAGGCGATGAATGCAGCCCGTCCCGCACGCCGGTGTGGCGGATTGTGCCGGGGTGCAGCACCCATGCCATCGTCGGTGCTGACCAGCGTGTGCGCGGCGAACGGAAGGCGTGGCACGCAGGTAAGGTGCAAGGGCAGGCACACGACGAGTTGGAACAGCGCGAAAGCACTCATGGTGTGCCGCCAACCGATCGCTTCCAGCCCGATAAGAGACGCTGGCCAGAACACTGTGCTGGCGAGCCCACCCAGCAGTGTCAACGCCGTGAGCGCCTTGCGATAGGATCCGCCGGTGTGCTGACTCAGTGTTGCGAAGGCGGGCTCGTAGAGTGTCAGGCCCATCGCGATGCCGCCAAGCCCCCACGCGATGTACAGCGCGACGACGCTATGGGCCTGACCGATGGCGAACAGCGAAAGCGCAGCAACGAGCGAGCCGGCGCTCATCACGGCCCCGCCGCCCCAGCGATCGATGGCACGGCCGGCGGCCGGCGCGAACAGTCCAGACAGCAGCAGGCTGAACGAGTAGGCGCCGAAGAGCACCGACTCGGAAATGCCCAGATCGGTTCGCATGCTCGCGCCAAGCACCGCAATGGAATAGTAAAGCGTGCCCCACGAAATGATTTGCGCGACGCCCAATGCAGGCACCAGGCGCCACAGTCGTGGTTCGCTCATCGCGCGATATTACAGCGCGCGCTCTAGGAGCCTGTCGGGCTTACTTTCATGTATGCGTTGCAGGGCCAAAAGGCGCGTCCGCAAGGCGCGAGGTGCGGCCGATATCGAGTATATCGGCAAGCCGAGCAACGGGGCGTACCCGCCTTTTGGC
>JANXZT010000216.1 GCA_025355395.1 Betaproteobacteria bacterium | reverse complement strand
GACTCCTGACTCCTGACTCCTGACTCCTGATACCTGATGACCTATCTCGCCAAACCCAAGATGCATCACCCGGGGCTGCCGGTCAACCGGCTGGGCTATACCCGCCGCGACTATGAGGGGGCGATCTCGACCCTGTGCGCGGGTTGCGGCCACGACTCCATTTCGGCCGCGATCATCCAGGCTTTTTTCGAGCTCGATATTCCGCCGCACCGCGTGGCCAAGCTCTCCGGCATCGGTTGCTCGTCCAAGACGCCAACGTATTTCCTGGGCCATTCGCACGGCTTCAACAGCGTGCACGGACGCATGCCATCGGTGCTGACGGGCGCGAACCTTGCCAACCGCGACCTGATTTACCTCGGGGTTTCCGGCGACGGCGACTCGGCCTCCATCGGCATCGGCCAGTTCGCGCACGTGCTCCGGCGCGGCGTGAACATGGTGTACATCGTCGAGAACAACGGCGTTTACGGTCTCACCAAGGGTCAATTCTCGGCCACGGCCGACAAGGGCTCCAAAGCCAAGCGGGGCGCGGTCAACAACGACGAGCCGATCGATCTCGTAATGCTCGCCCTGCAACTTGGCGCGAGCTTGGTCGGACGCAGCTTTTCGGGCGACAAGGACCAGCTCGTGCCGCTGGTTCGCGCGGCGGTGATGCACCGGGGCGCGGCGTTCATCGACGTGGTGAGTCCATGCGTTGCATTCAACAATCATCCCGGATCGACCAAGAGCTACGACTTTGTGCGCGAGCATAACGAAGCCGTCAACCGGCTGGATTTCATGCCGGAGCGCGCGCCGATTACCACCGCGTATGCGCCTGGTGCGGTGCAGGAAGTGCTGCTGCACGACGGGGGCACCATACGGTTGCGCAAGGTGCTTTCCGATTACGATCCTACGGACAAGTTGAAGGCAATGGCCTATTTGCAGGAACGTGCGGCTGCCGGCGAGATCGTCACCGGGCTTCTGTACCTGCGTCCGGACGCAAGCGATTTGCATGATGCGCAGGAAACCGTTGCAACGCCGCTCAACGCGCTCGGCGCCGCGGAGCTCACCCCGGGGGCGGGCGCGCTGGCCGCATTCAACGCCGCGCATCGCTAACAGGCTGTTGAAAAACTACTGCGGCGGTCGTCTGCCGCGTTGCCCGGTGCTCGGAATCCTCATGTACCTGGAAGTACACTCCGGTTCCTGCGCGCCGTGCGCCTTGCATACAACCGTCCTCGCTACGTTTTTCAACAGCCTGTAACCCACGAGCGCTTGCGCACGCATGGACATCGTGCGAGCAGGCCTTAGAATGGGGCGTGCGCCGCCCTTTTCTTACCGTCGTCCTGATCGCCGCCGGCGCGGTTGCAGTGATCGTGGCTGCCGGGGCCATCGTCGTAGCGACGGCCGACCTCAATGCCCTGATTGGACCGGTGGCCGACCGGGTCAAGGTCGCAACGGGTCGTGATCTCAAGATCGGCGGCGGCGTAGCGGTCAAGCTTTCGCTGCAGCCGCGCATCGAGTTGCGTGATGTCACGCTGAGCAATGCGCCGTGGGCCGGCGGGCCCAGTCTTTTCACGGCCAAGCGTCTCACCGCCCAAGTAGCCCTGTTGCCGCTTCTTTCGCGCCGGTTCGAAATTCTGCGGATCACCCTCTCCGAGCCCTCGATCGCGCTCGAAACTGACGTTAACGGACGCGGCAACTGGGAATTCGCGCCGCAGCCGCGCGGCGAGCGCCTCCCACCCGCAACCAGCGATTCATCCAAGGACGGCGGCTTCGCATTCGGCGTCGGCGACCTTGAGCTCGACGATGGCGTGCTGAGTTACCGCAACGGTCGCACCGGGGCGGTGACGCGGGTGGTCATCGAGCACTTCGCGTTGCAGGCACGAGATGGGCAGGCACCGGTCAACGCAACGTTTCGCGGCGTGGTCGACGGCATCGCGGTAGCACTCACTGGCCATGCGGGACCGCTTTCCACATTGCTGGAGCGCAGCGCCCCCTATCCGGTGGCGCTGGACGGCGAGATCGCGGGACGCAAGACGAGTGTTTCCACCAAGCTGTCGGTGAAGGACCAGGGCGCGGTCCTCGGCGATCTGCAGCTCGCGCTCGGCGATTCGCGCATCGCCGGGACCATGAGCATCGCGACCCTCGGCGGTCGACGCCGATTGACGCTGGCGCTGACCTCGCCGCGATTGACACTTGCCGATTTGGCGTTTCCGGCGGCTGCGGCCGGCGGGGTTGCCGCAATACCCGCTGCCAGCGCGGCCCGTACCCCGGCCAACCGGCGCATCTTTTCCGATACACCACTTCCGCTGGCCGCGTTGCGCGATATGGACGCGACGGGGGAGATCGCGATCGGCGAGCTCCTATTGGGGCCCGGCAGGCGGGCCGAGCGGGTGCATCTTACCTTCGCGCTCGAGGCCGGACGGCTCACTGTCCCAGCGATCGACGCGGCGTTGTTCGGTGGCAGCGTGGCAGGCAGTGCCGTGGTGGAGGCGACGGCGAGCCCGCCGCGGATAACGATGCAGCTGACGGGGCGCGACCTCGATCTGGGTAGCGTCATGGCATCGTCCGGCGTTCCCCGCGAGGTCCACGGTGGCAGGACGGCCGCTGAAGCCTCCCTCTCCGCCCGCGGCGATTCGCCGCATGCCTGGGCGAGCTCCGCCACCGGTCATGTTTCGCTCATCGTCGGACCCGCCACGGTGATCAATGCCAAGGCCGACACGAGTTCCACGGTGAGCCAACTCACCGCTGCCATCGATCCATTTCAGGGGGCGGAGCGCGCGACGGAGCTCAAATGTGCCGTGATTCGCTTCCCGCTCGCCAATGGCGTGGCGCGGTTCGACCGCTCGGTGGCGATCGAGACCGACAAGCTCGGTGTGGCACTGACCGGCACCATCGATTTTCGTGACGAGACGCTTGACGTGGCCTTGCATCCGAGTGTGCGCCAAGGCATTCCGATCGACATCGCACAGGTGGCGAGCCTGGTGCGCTTGCGCGGGCCGTGGCACGACCCGCGCATCAGCATCGATGCCACGACTTCCGCGGCTACGGTTGCGCGTCTGGGCGCCGTGGTCGCGACCGGCGGACTCGCGGCCTTGGGCGGCCTGCTCGTGCTCGGTTCGGTGACTCAGGAAGGCCCGTGCGCGGTCGCCTTGGGCGCGCTCGCACGACATGGCGATGATTCCGCCGGCAAGACTTCGCCGGGGAATGTGGTCGAGGACTTGCGCAAGGGGCTCGGGCGCCTCCTCCAGCGCTAAAAGGCGTCCCTTCGCGCCGACGCGGGGCCGTCTGCCCCCGGAGGCTGTCGAGATTGCGCTGCGCGCTATAATCGAACGCTGCATACGCCTTCCTTCTTTTGCTGCCTTCCTCCATGAAAATCCTGGTGCCGGTGAAACGCGTGGTCGATTTCAACGTCAAGGTCCGCGTCAAAGCGGACGGCAGCGGCGTCGATACGGCCAACGTCAAGATGTCGATGAACCCGTTCGACGAGATCGCGGTCGAGGAAGCCGTGCGTCTCAAGGAAAAGGGGATTGCCACCGAGATCATTGCGGTTTCGTGCGGGCTGCCGGCCTGCCAGGAAACGCTGCGCACGGCATTGGCATTGGGCGCCGACCGCGCGATCCTGATTACTACCGACGTCGAGTTGCAACCGCTTGCCGTGGCCAAGCTCCTGAAGGCGATCGTCGACCGCGAAGCGCCGCAACTCGCGATCCTGGGCAAGCAGGCCATCGACGACGACGCCAACCAAACCGGACAGATGCTGGCAGCGCTCCTCGGCTGGCCGCAGGCCACGTTTGCATCGAAGCTCGATATCGCGGATGGGCGGGCCACCGTCAAGCGCGAGGTGGACGGCGGCACGGAGTCGATCGAGATGGCGCTGCCCGCGGTGGTCACCACCGACCTTCGCTTGAACGAGCCGCGCTACGCCACGCTCCCCAATATCATGAAGGCGAAGAAGAAGCCGCTCGAAACCATCACTCCGGCGGCATTGGGCGTCGACGTCACGCCGCGCCTCAAGACGCTCAAGGTGGTCGAGCCCGCGAAGCGCAAGGGAGGCGGGCGCGTAGCCGACGTGAAAGAGCTGGTCGCCAAGCTCCGCACCGAAGCCAAGGTCATCGGCTGAGCGCTGCATGACGACCCTCATCCCTCAACCTGCCGAGCTTTTCGCATGAGCATTCTGATTCTTGCCGAGCATGACAATGCCGCGCTGAATCCCGGGCTGTTCAACACCGTCGCGGCTGCGCAGAAAATCGGCGGCGAGATTCACGTGCTGGTGACAGGTCCGGCGGCGGCACCCGCCGCGAGCGCCGCCGCGCAACTTGCCGGCGTGGCCAAGGTGTTGCATGCCGACGCTGCGCATCTTGACCCCCCGTTGGCCGAAAATGTCGCGGCGACCCTCGTTGATCTGACGCGGCGCGGC
The DNA here is from genome assembly GCA_025355395.1 of Betaproteobacteria bacterium. GTDB lineage: Bacteria > Pseudomonadota > Gammaproteobacteria > Burkholderiales > Casimicrobiaceae > CAIWHR01. Next base: position 204 of record JANXZT010000216.1, on the reverse strand, counting down.
GGCTACACCCATGTGCTGCTGGCCGCCACCGGGTTTGGCAAAAACATTGCACCCCGCGTTGCGGCGTTGCTCGACGTGGCCCAAGTGTCGGAGATCATCGCGGTGGACGCCGCCGACACCTTCGTGCGTCCCATCTACGCCGGCAATGCGTTGGCGACGGTGCAGACGAGCGACCCGGTGACCGTGATTACGGTGCGTACCACT
>JANXZT010000204.1 GCA_025355395.1 Betaproteobacteria bacterium | reverse complement strand
ATCGATCGGACGGGGCTTGATAGTTTCTGGGAATGGCGTACCGTAGGTGGTCGTTGTCGCGGGGGCGTCCGACAGTGTTTCCGCCGCTTGCCTGACAGTCGTGGGCACAAAACTTCCTCTACGATCAATACAAGTAATACCCGTGGAGGCCGCGATGCAAACCGTGCTATTGGTCGACGACGAACCGGCGATGCTCGAGGCGATTTCCAACATGCTCACTGCGCACGGATGGAACGTAGTCACCAGCCGTAATGGCACCGATGCCGCGGCGCGCGTGGCGGAGCGCTCCTTCGATCTTGTGCTCACCGACGTGGTGATGGAAGGGCTGGTCGGCACCGCGCTTCTCTATCAGATCCGGGCGAGTCCGGCAGGTGCAGACACGCCAACAGTATTCATGAGCAACATGCCGGAGGCGCGTGTGCGGAGCATTATCGAAGGCGACTACGGATTTATCCGGAAGCCATTTAGCTTCGATCAGCTTATGGGAGTGGTGGGCGGCGCTACGGGAGGCAACCGCGGATGGGGAAGCCCGCCGCCTCCATCGCAGAGACAACCGACGCGGCGCTATTCAGCGGCTGATAAAGTCCGGGAATATTTTTCCAGCTAACCGCGGTAGGTCGGTCCCCACGATCCAACCTGGGACTCCTGGCAGGAGCGGTTGCACACATTCCAGCCGGTACCGTATAAACGTGCGGTGCCCGCCTATCCGCTCTACCTCTACCCTTTCAAGTATCGCGACCGGCTGACCGGGAAGTGGCGCATCGCTCGATATCGCGGCGAGCTGCACGAAATCCAAGCGCAGCACGCTGCGTTCGAGATAACCGGCGAACCGATTGTGATCAACGGGCCGATGGGTAAATGGTTCAACCCGGCCGGAAACCCCTGAGCTTCGCAAGGAAGTGGTAAGGATGGTGGTAAGGGTGAGATCGACCGCCGTGCGCGCCGCCTCTTCATAGCTGAAAGCGAAGAAGTTCGATTCTCGCCACCTCCACCAAACGAAGAATGACGGCCTCCACGAGGGGCCGTTTTCTTGTTACCTTCATGCTGCACGGAGGGAATACGCTGTCTACACTGGCAATCACGACGGTTTATTCCCCGGATTTTCTCTACCCGCCGATGAACTGGCAGAAGCTCTAGCCGAGAGGCTGACGCGGACAACGCACCAGCAGCCTCTCTGCCTTACAACCGGAGGAAACCATGAGCACACCAGCAACCGAAAAGGCATTCCCAGGTGGCGGGATGACTGGCCAACCCGGCATGACCCTGCGCGATTATTTTGCAGCGGCAGCCCTGACTGGGCTCTGCAGCGGGCAGAAAACCCAGGAAAGCGCAAGTCTCCGTTCCACACAGGAATCAACTGCCGTGCTTGCATACATCTTTGCCGATGCGATGCTAGCGGCTCGCGGTGACGCCGCAACGCAGTAATCTCTCGCGCACCGCCGGGGTATCAGCGCACGTGGATCGGTTTGCAACAAACATCGGTCTTGACCGAATTCGCGATGAAGCACGCCTGGTGCGCCGCTTCGTGCATGGCGTTCAACTCGTCCTCCGTGGGCGATCGCTCCCCCGAGAAGCGTGTTTCGGGCCGCAGCGTGACTCGCGTGATCGCGACGCGACCTTCCGGATTCTCTTCCATTACACCCACCGCATGATCGACGTAGCGATCGAGTCGAAACCCACGCTTGGCGGCGATGGAAAGAAACCAGAGCATGTGGCAACTCGAAAGTGAAGCCACGAACGCCTCTTCCGGATCGACGGCGGATGGATCGGAATAGGGTGGCGGCACGACGTGGGGCGATGACGATGCCGAAACCTCCGCGCCGCCGTCGAAGACCCAGGCGTGAGCCCTGCTGTAGCGATGGTCGGTGAAGGGTTGGTCGTGACGCTGCCACCGGATTTCTGCCGTGTACTCGACCATGGGGATCTCCTGTCGTGTCTGGCGATAAGTCGTGGACTCTGGATCGGCGAATGGTATCTCAGGACTCCGTGGACGCTCTGGTGCAGGACGGGCGCTCCACATCATGGTGCAAACGAGGGTCTTACAGGAAAGTGGGTTCAAGAGCATAATTTTCTCGGCAGTTGCGATTTCGGACGGACACCGAAAACAAACCGATCACGGAGAAAACAAAATGGCTTTCGTTCGATTGATGTGTGGGTCCATGCAGCGTCTCTTGGTGGTGCTGGCACTATTCGCCCTTGCCGCGCCGGTCGCGGCGCAGGAAGTCACCGTGCTCTGCAATTTCGAAGTCGACTGGTGTGAAGGTCTGAAGGCGTCCTACGAACGCACCACGGGTCAGAAGGCGGTCTTTATCCGGCGGACTGATGGCGAGAGTCTCGCCCAGATCCGCGCTGAAAGAAGCAATCCGCGCGCAGACGTGTACCACGCGGCCGAGTCTGCATCGGCCAAGCAGCTCGCGTCCGAAGGACTGCTCGAGGCCTACAAATCGCCGCGCATCACCGAGTTGCACGATTGGGCACAGCGCATTGCCGAAGAGAACAAGTATTTCCAGACCCCGATCTACACCGGCGTCTTAGGCTTCGGCTACAACACGGAGCTTCTTGCCAAGAAAAAGATGCCGGAGCCGAAGTGCTGGAAGGACCTCGCGAATCCGGCGTACAAGGACGAAATCCAGATGGCCAACCCGGGATCGTCGGGCACTGCGTTCAACATGGTCTCGACGATCCTCCAGCTCATGGGTGAGGACGAAGGGTTCAAATTTCTCGCTGCGATGAACAAGAACGTCAATCAATACACGCGTTCCGGAAGTGCGGGAATCCGCGCTGCCGGCAAAGGTGAAACGACCATCGGCATCACGTTCCTGCATGACTCGGTTGCCCAAACGGTGCAGGGCTATCCTGTGAAGACGGTCGCGCCGTGCGAGGGGACCGGTTACGAAATCATCTCTTCGGCGATCATCAAAGGCGGCCCCAATCCCGAGGGGGCGCGCAAGTGGATGGATTTTGTGTTGTCGCCTGCCGGACAGAACGTCGCCGTCACGGTCAACAAGTTTCAGATCCCATCGAACAAGAATGCCCAGACGCATCCAATGGCGCCCAAAGCGTCGGAGGTGAAGCTCATCAACCTCGACCTCGACAAATACGGGTCCAAGGAAGGACGCGATCACCTGCTCTCCCGTTGGGAAAACGAGGTATTCAAGGCGCCAAAATAGCGGGGCGCGCCGGCGGTTGTTCGGTCTAACTGTGCGGTGATGCGCCGGTCCAACGTGGGCCTCTGGCTTGCAGTCGGGTGGATCGGCTTCGGCCTCCTGCCGTGGAATGCCATTGCAGGCCAGGGGTTCTTTGCGTTAGGTTGGCTCGCGGGCTATCCGCTGGACGTACGCACGGGACCGGGCGCCGTTCAACTGATCCACCACGGACGCCTCTGGCTGCTGCCGATCGGCGTCGCCCTGGCAGTACCGGCATTGGCCCTTAATGGCCGGATAGGGGACAAGACGGCGGCTGCGCTGCTGGTGCTCTGCGGATGCGCCGGTCTCGTTGCCCTCGTGGCCATTGCGCTGGCGATCGACATCAACGGCTGGACATCGCCGTCATTCGCGACCTATTTCGGTATTCTCCCTGGTCGGCAGCCGGGTCTGGGATACGGCGCGTCGTTCGTCGCTGCAGCACTGCTGATGTTGCTTTGCCAGGGCGTGGCGTTGCGCGGCTGGGCCAGAGGCGACGTCTTCGTCGCGGGTGCGATCGGAGCATCGATCGCTTTAGTCGGGCTATTCACGCTCTATCCGATCGCACGCCTCTTCGTGCGCGCGTTCCTGGACCGCGATGGCAACGTCTCACTCCCCGCATTGGCGGCGCGTTTTGCGTCCGGCCGAATCTGGGGTTACGGCGGTGTAGTCTGGAACACCCTGGAGCTGGGTCTCATGACCGCCGTCTCGGCGACCCTCATGGCGCTTTGCTTCGCGCTCATCGTCACGCGCACGCGGTTGCCGGGACGGCGCCTCGCCAATGTCCTGGCGGTGCTGCCAATGATTACGCCGCCTTTTGTCGTTGGCTTGGCACTCATCATGCTATTCGGTCGTTCCGGCGTCCTGAACGCTGTGCTCGATTTCGCGTTCGGCATTCGCCCGACGCGCTGGATCTATGGGCTGCCCGGTGTCTGGCTGGCGCAAACGCTTGCATTGACGCCCGTCGCGTACTTGGTCCTGGTCGGCGTGGTGCAGGGCATCAGCCCCGTTTTTGAAGAAGCAGCGCAGACGTTGCGGGCGTCGCGCCTGCGGATCTTCACGACGATCACGCTGCCATTAATGGCGCCGGGACTCGTCAACGCATTCCTGATCGTGTTCATCGAAAGTCTTGCCGACTTCGGCAACCCGCTGATCCTCGGCGGCAATCTCGAAGTGCTCTCCGTCTCGATCTATTTTGCAATCGTTGGCGTGCAACAGGATCCGGGACGGGCGGCGATGCTCGCCATCGTGCTTCTGAGCCTGTCGCTGGCACTCTTCGTGATTCAGCGGCGCCTCCTCGCGCGACGTAACTTCGTCACCATTTCCGGCAAGGGACATGGCGTTCCCAACCTGGCTTTGCCACGGACAGTGACCGGGCTAGCAGTGGTGTTTGCGCTACCGTGGGCGATGCTTGCCGTCGTCGTCTATGCGATGATTTTTACCGGCGGGTTCGTTGAGAAATGGGGCCTCAATCACGCCTTGACGGTGCGCCATTACGTGACTGCATTCGGCGCCGAAATCGCCAACGGCAGCGTGCAATGGACGGGTGGGGCGTGGAATTCCTTTTTCACGACCCTGACCATCGCGGCAGTCTCGGCGCCCTTGACGGCCGGTTTCGGGCTGCTTGTGGCTTACCTGCTCAGCCGGTATCGATTCACCGGCAAGGGCGCCTTCGAATTCGTCACGATGCTGAGCTTCGCCATGCCCGGTACGGTCGTCGGCATCGGTTACATCCTGGCCTTCAACGCGCCGCCGATCGAACTCGCCTACACCGGGATCATCCTGGTCGCGTGCTTCGTCTTTCGCGACATGACCACAAGCCTTCGCGCCGGACTCGCGTCACTCAGCCAGATCGACTCCAGTCTCGACGAGGCCTCTGCCACATTGCGCGCGAGCTCGTTCGCGACGTTGCGCCGGGTCGTGCTGCCATTGATGCGGCCGGCCATCATCGCCGCGCTGGTCTATAGCTTTATCAGCGCGATGACCTCCATCAGCGCCGTGATCTTCCTCACCAGCCCGCGGTTCGACATGGCGACCGTGAACATTGTCGGGCGGGCGGAGGTCGGCGAGTACGGCTACGCGTCGGCTTATGCCTCCGTCCTGATCGTGCTCATGCTGCTGGCTGTGCTGCTGATCCGGGCGGTCGTGGGGCACCGCCGCGTCCTCGGTGGGCAATCTTTGGTCGAAAGGTCCCTGGCCCCGGCAACTGAGGTCGGCGTCCAGCACCCCGCGTCCCGGCAACGATCGCCGGCTTCGCATGGATTGTTGGTTCGTCCCCGAGCGCCGACCGAGCCCGCTTGAGGCTTTCGCAAAACGCAGCGCCGCGCGTCAGGCCTCCATCACGATTGCAACCGGGGCGCCTGATTTTGCCGATTTCACGGCGGCGTCGGCGATCAACAGCGCGCGCCGTCCGTCCTCGAACCCGATTGTCGGCGTCCGTTGCTCATCGAGGGCGCGAAGGAAATCGTTGAGTTCCCGGACGTAGGATTCGGCGTAGCGTTCGACAAAAAATCGCAGTAGACCGTCCTGGCGGATGCCGTCGGCACCGTAGCGCTCCAGCATTGTCGGCTGCTGGTTACGCGAGATGAGCATGCCCTTCTCGCCGAAAGCCTCGATGCGCTGGTCGTAACCGTACACCGCGCGAAAGCTCGAGTTGACGTGAACGAGCGCCCCGCCCGCCATGCGCAGCATCACCATTGCGGTATCGGGGTCGCGATGGGGATTTTCCTTGGCGTCGAGCATGCACGCGGTACGCGCGATGACTTCGATCGGCTCGTCGGCGAGCAGCCAGCGAATCATGTCGAAATCGTGGATCATGGTGTCGTAGAAGATGCCGAACGGCATCGCGGCGACGTAATCGGGTGGTGAGATTTCGGGGTCGCGGCTGCTCAATACCAGGATTTCCGGGCGGCCGATTTCGCCCTTCCGGATGGCGTCGAAAAGCGCACGATGACCCGGATCGAAGCGCCGGTTGAATCCAACAAAGAACGGCGTACCGGTCGAACGCAGGACTTTCCCGCACGCCTCCACGCGCCGCATATCGAGATCGACTGGCTTCTCGCAGAACACCGCTTTGCCGGCGATTGCTGCGCGCTCGATGATCAAAGCGTGGGTCCGCGGCGGCGTGCATATCATCACTGCGTTCACTGCGGGATCGGCGAGCGCGTCGTCAAGGTTGGCCGTGGCTCGCGCCCCGTACTTGCCCGCGAGCGCGTCGGCCACCGCGCGATCGAGATCGACGACCCACTGCAATTTCGCCCGTGGATGGGCGGCAATGTTGGCGGCATGAAGAGGCCCGATGAATCCACCGCCGACCAGACACAATCCGATCATCGAATGCTCCAGAAAGCGCTTGCGACAGTTCCGGACACGGTACGCCAATGCATGCAATCTGCCCGCGCGAATAGTGTCATGCCATCGTGACGACGAGCCCCGCTTCCTCCGCCGCCCGTGCCAGATTAGCGAAACCGAGACGCGCGTAGGTCAGCGGATGTGCTTTGGCCGGATCCTGCTCGGCCTCGACCACCAGCCAACCCGCATAGTAGCCTCGCTGCAACTCCCGCAGCACACCGGTAAAGTCGATACAACCGTCGCCAGGGACGGTAAAGACACCGTCCAATACCGCCCGGAGAAAGCTCCTGTCCTCGCGCAGGACCTGAGCGAGGACTTTGTCCCGAACATCCTTGCAATGCACATGGGCAATGCGTTGGGCGTGCCGGCGTGCCACGGCCACCGGATCGCCGCCGGCAAATAGAAGATGGCCAGTGTCCAGCAACAGGCCCACGTCGTCGTCGGTGCTGGCGAGCAGGCGATCAATCTCTTCTTCGGTCTGCACGACTGTGCCCATGTGATGGTGAAATGCCAACCTGACACCGCGGCGCCGCAGGTGACGCGCCACGTCGTTGAGCTTGGCGCAAAATGCCGGCCACTCGGCTTCGGCCAGGACGGGTCGGGTGGAAAGTGGCGCTGCCGGATTACCGTCGGTGCTGCCATGTCCCTCGGCGAACACCATGACTTTGCATCCCATCGCACTCAGGAGATCGAGATGATCGGCAATAGCCGCGATCTCGTCCGTCACGGAACGTCGGCAAAGTTGCGCGCTATACCAACCGGACACCAAGGCCAGTTGGTGCGCAGCGAGGACTGGCCGCAGCACGCTGGCCGCGCGGGGAAACTTGCCGCCGAGCTCGATGCCCGCGTAGCCGGCGGCGCGCGCTTCGGCCAGGCAGACTTCGAGCGAAATGTCTCCGCCAAGTTCCGGCATGTCGTCGTTGGTCCATGTAATCGGGTTGATACCGAGAGTGACGGACATCTGATCCTCAGCAGAGACCGAGCGCTTCGAGCTCGCTACGTAGAAGCACTGGCGATCGATAGTGAATTCCGTGGATCCCCAGCGCCGTCGCCGCCGTTGCATTGCGTGGATCATCGTCGATGAATATCGCCTGCTCGGCTTTGATGCCGTAGCGTTGGAAAAGGATACCGAAAATGCGCGGGTCCGGCTTGATCACACCCTCTTCGCCAGACACCACAATGCCGTCGAACAAAGCCAGAAATGGGAAGCGCTCTCGCTGGGAAGGAAAGGTTTCAGCCGACCAATTGGTGATCGCATAAAGCGGCACGCCGACGCGCTTCAGGTCTGACAGGATCTCGACGGTGCCTTCAATGGCGCCGGGAATCATCTCGTCAAACCGGCGACCGAACGATTCGATCAGATGTGTCTTTTCCGGATGGCGCGGAAGCAGTTCGGCGACGGCGTCGGCAAAGCTGCGGCCGGCGTCCTGCCGCTCGTTCCATTCCTCCGTGCATACCGTGGCAAGGAAAGTTTCCATGGCGGCATCGTCGCCGGGGAAGAGCTTGCGGTAAAGGAAGCGCGGGTCCCAGCGGATCAGAACGCCGCCCAGGTCGAACACGACAATGCGGCGAAGCAGCGAGGCCGAGGCCACTGCCGATGCGCTATGCCGCGGCCGGCGCGCGTCGCAGCCGATTGGCAATGATGCGTTGCAGGAATTCGACCGATTGCTCGACGCCCGCAAGAGCGGTCAACGCGGGGTCTTCGTGCTCGATGCTCAGCACCCCGTCGTATCCCGCTTCGGCGAGCGCTGCAATGAACGCTCGCCACCAAGCTTCGCCGTGCCCTTGTCCGAGCGTGATGTAGTTCCATGCCCGTGTTTTGAACTCGCTCCCCGGCGTCGTGTCGATGACCCCGTTGATCCCGGCAATGACGGGATCGATGCGCGTGTCCTTGGCGTGGACGTAGTACACCGCACTGCCGAGCGCGCGCGCCGCGGCGATAGGGTCGGCGCCCATCCACATCAGATGACTGGGGTCGAGGTTGGCGCCAACGGTTTCACCGACGGCATCGCGCAGCCGATGCAGCGTGGCGACGTTGTACACGTTCTGGTAACCGTGCAGTTCCAGGCAGAGGCGGTCGACGCCGTGGTCTTTGGCAAAGGCGACGAGGTCACGCCAATAAGGAATCAGCACTGCGTCCCACTGCCATCGCAGAATGTCGCGGACTTCCGGCGGCCATTCGGTCGTGATCCAGTTGGCGTGGCTGTCACCGGGAGCGCCAGGACAACCGGACATCATCACCACGCGATCGACATCGAGCATTGCGGCCAGCCGGATCGTCTTGCGCGTGACCTCGTCGTGACGCCGTCCCGCTTCGCCGGGATGTATCGGATTTCCCGAACAATTGAGGGCGCTGATTTCGATGTCATGCTCGGCGAGGCGGGCCCGAAAGTCTCGTCGCGCTGGAGCACTCGCGAGCAGGCGATCGAGCTTGATATGGGGTGCCGTCGACCAATTTCCGCAGCCGAATTCGAGCATGTCCATCTCGAGCCGGGCGGCAACCGCGAGCATCGTGTCGAAATCCGTGCCCGGCAGGCTGTCGGTAATCATTCCAATCTTCATGGCCACAGGTTTCCGTCGTTATCCAAGCGCCACGAGTGCTCGCTACCAATTTGTACGGTTCGCATGCGGGTCTTGTAATAACCGACGCGCGCCTGGTATCGGAGCGCACAGGAGGCGTATGGGCTCATGTGTGTGAGGCGGCCCCATTATAGAAGAACGTATTGAAAATCAAAGAACATCGGCCCCGCGGACCACCGGCTTTTTGTAAACATTCGGTAAACCCATTGGTTGGTACCGTAGGGCAAGAACGGTTGGACACATTGACCGTTTTTCGCTACGGTTCGCCCCGTGAGTGCAATGCCGTGCCCATTGGATGCGAGCCCAGCGGTCAGCGCTGCGCAGCCGGTGCCATTCGCCACTGTGTATGTGACGCTGACCAAGCAGGAGCATATCCAGCTGGTGATGGCGGCCAGCAGCTGGAAGACCCAGCACCGCCGAGCGGTGGAGCGTGCCCAGTGGCGTGACCAACGGTATCAGCGGGTATTGCGCCAGGTCAAGGAGCAAGCCGCGGATCGCGAGGCGGCGGTGTGCTGTTGTTCGTGCATGCAGATACCTTGCTGCCACCCGGCGCGCTGACCGCCGTGGCCGCGGTCGCCTCGCAACGCGGATTCGTCTACGGCGGCTTCCGCCACGCGTTCGACGGCACCGACTGGCGCTTGCGAGTGGTGTCCG
>JANXZT010000195.1 GCA_025355395.1 Betaproteobacteria bacterium | reverse complement strand
GCGGGAACGCGGTCGGGCGCCTTTCACGCGCAAAATTTGTTGCGCACCGTCGCCTTGCCTTAAGGTCCGGTCGGCGTTTTCGTCGGCGCGTCAAAGCCTGCCCGCGATGGCTTCATTGCTCAATGCATCTCGTCCCATCTCGTGGATAACGCGCTGGAGGGAGGAGCTGTGGCGGACCAAGCCAGCCGACCTGACGCCGGTGATTCTCCGGCATCGGCGTATCTACATCCTGCCAACGCGGCGGGGCATGGCGTTTCTCGGCACGGTAACGATGATGGTCGTCACCTCGCTCAACTATTCGCTCTCTCTCGGCTTTGGTGTTGCCTTCCTGTTGCTGGGATTCGCGGCCAGCGCCCTGCTGCACACCTTTCGCAATCTTGCGGGTATCGCGGTGAGGCCGCTGGCCGCTGGTGAAACCTTTGCCGGCGGCACGCTGCCGTTCGTGGTCTCGCTGACCGGAGGCGCCGGAATCCGCCGCGGATTCAGGCTTGCAACGGCCGATGGCGCAAGCCCGCCGTTCGATCTTCCGGAGGGCCGCGCCCTGACGATCACGCTGCAACGCGCAGCCTCCTCGCGCGGGCTATTGGCACTGGGCCGCGTCACGCTCTACTCCGATTATCCGGTCGGATTGTGGCGCGCATGGGCTTACGTGCACTTTCCGCTGGAAGGTGTGGTGTATCCAACGCCGGAGCCCTCCCCTCCGCCACTGCCGGCGGGCAGGCACGGCCACGACACCCTGCCGTCGATGGGGAGCGACGACACCGATCTCGCCGGGTTGCGTGACTACCGGCCCGGTGATCCCCCGCATCGCGTCGCGTGGAAATCAGTCGCGCGCGGCGCGGGGTGGTACACCAAACAATTCGAGGGTGCCGGAGGCGGCGGACCGATCATCTTGGCCTGGAGCGACTTGCCGGCGGAGATGAGCTATGAGGCGCGCATCGGACGCATCGCCGCCTGGGTGCTCGCCGCCGAGCGCGTCGCCCGCCCGTTTGCGGTTCGGGTGCCCGAACGGACACTCCCGTCGGGCCAGGGCCGAGACCATCGGCGCACAGCCTTGACCATGCTGGCCCTTATGCCACCCGCTGGAACGACGTGAGCCGTCGTCACAACGCACCGCCCGCGGCACTCACGGCCATCCAGGTGAAATGCCTCGGCGCGCTGCTGCTCGCCGTGCAGCTGCCGCAAGCGTTCTACATACCGGCGTGGGCAGCGGCGTTCGGCCTGCTGCTGGTCGTGTTGCGGCTCGTGATCGAGCGCCGGGCGAGCGCTGAGCGCAATCGATTGCTGCAGCGGGTACCGTCGTACGGCCTCGCACTCGTTGCGCTGGCAACAACGTTCGTACTCCGGCAGGACTTCGGGTATTTCTTCGGCCGCGATCCTTGCGTCGCCTTTCTGTTCATTCTGGCCGCCATCAAATTCATCGAGGCGCGGAGCCCCCGCGACGGCACCCTGCTCGTGTGCCTCGCGAGCTTCCTGATGGTCACCCCTTTTTTTTACAGCCAATCGCTCTTCGCCGCCGTGGCTACGTTGCCCGGATTGCTGCTGTTGGCCGCGTCGTTGCAGCTGCTCGCCCCGCCGGCCGGCATCGCTGGACGCAAGATCCGGTTTCGGGATCCACTGCGTCGCGCTGCCCGCCTGTTGATGGAGGGCATTCCGTTGGCGCTGCTGTTGTTCGTGCTGTTCCCGCGGTTGTCGGCGCCGCTGTGGGGACTGCCTTCCGATCTCGCCGCCCGGAGCGGGCTTTCCAATTCGATGCGGCCGGGCATGATCAGCGAGCTGTCGCTCTCGGATGCAGTTGCATTTCGCGTGGATTTCCTGGGCTCGGTGCCGCCACCGCAACAACGCTACTGGCGCGGACCGGTCTTTACCCATTTTGACGGCAGCGAGTGGACGGGAACGCAACGCTGGCCCACCGGCCGTTTCGTGCCGGCAAACGGCGCTCCGACGGTCCTGTACACGGTGACGCTGGAGCCACATTACAAGACTTCGCTCTTCGCGCTGGACCTTCCCGCGGGCCCGCCCAAGGCAACGGACCAGGCGCCGGAAGGCGTCGGCCTCGATCTCGCAATACTGACTCCGGATCAGCAGCTCATCGCCCGGAACGTAGTGAGCCAGCCGCTGCGTTATGACCAGGCATCGTTCATCAGGAGCTCGTATCCGGCAGCGCTAGGGGCGCAGCTACGGGCGGAGCGCAGCGACGCGCTCGACTTGCCGCCCGGCAGTCCGCGCGCCCGCGCGTTTGCCGTTGAGTTGCGCGCGGCTTACCCCGACGACGCTGCGCTCGCCACGGCGATCCTGGCGTGGTTTCGCACGCAACCGTTCTTCTACACACTGGCGCCGCCCTTGCTCGAGGACGACGCCACGGACCGCTTCCTGTTCGAATCGCGTCGCGGGTTTTGCGAGCATTACGCTGGCGCCTTTGTCGTTCTGTTGCGCGCGGCCGGCATTCCGGCGCGCGTGGTGACCGGGTACCAGGGCGGGGAAATAAATCCCAACGGTGGCTATCTCATCGTGCGCCAGTCCGACGCGCACGCCTGGTCCGAGGCGTTGATCGGGGGGCAATGGCGGCGCTTCGATCCCACGGCCGCGGTGGCGCCCTCGCGCATCGAGCTCGGATTGGGGGGCGCCCTGCCCGCCGACGATCGGGTCCCGCTCCTTGCGCGCGTAAACGAAGGCTGGTTCAAGGGAATGCAGCTCGCGTGGGACGCGCTCAACCATGATTGGCGCCGCCACGTGATCGGCTTCAATTTCGTGCAGCAGCAAAGCCTGTGGCGCCATTGGCAGATCGATCGCTGGGCTGCGTGGCAGATGGTCCTCGCCGGTTCGCTCCTGACCGCGGCGTGGGCAGCGGCCTTGTTGCTGTGGTTCGCACTGCGCCATTATCAACGCGACGATCGGGCGGCAACACTCTGGAACGGGTTGTGCAAGCGCCTGGCGCGCGCGGGTATGCCCCGCGAGCCGCATGAGGGCCCGGTTGCCTATGCAGCACGCGCGGCTGCCCGGTGGCCCGGTTTTGGCGCAGCATTTGCGGTGATCGGTGAATCGTACGCGGCGCTGCGCTACGGCCGGTTGGGAACCGCGACCGAGTTGCGCGCCGAGCGCGCGCGAACGCTGGAGCGGCTCGATCACGCCATCGCCGTCTTGCCAAGGCCGCGCGCACTGCGGGAGAGCGCGGGCTCATGAACACTTGAATCACCCCGTCACGCGGGTGGCAGATATTTGAGCGGGTCCGTCGGCTTGCCGAGCCTGCGAATCTCGAAGTGCAGCTTGACCTGGTCGGCGTCGCTGCTTCCCATCTCGGCAATCTTTTGTCCGCGCGCAACCTGCTGCCCTTCCTTGACCAGGATGTCCTTGTTGTGCGCGTACGCCGACAAAAACGATTTGCTGTGCTTGATGATGATGAGCTTGCCATAGCCGCGAAGGCCGGTGCCGGCATAGACCACCTTCCCGCTGGCACTGGCGAGGACCGGTTGGCCGGATTTACCCGCGATATCGATGCCTTTCAGGTTGGCAGAGTCGGAGAATCCGGTGACGAGCTTGCCCGTAGCGGGCCACACCCAATCGACCTTCTCGTCATCGCCCTCGGCCACCGACGATGAGCCTGACTTGGGTTCGGGCTTCGGTTCGGTCTTGGGCTCGAGCTTCGGGTCCGCCCGCGCAATGGTCGTGGGCGCGCTTGCCGCCTCCGTGCCGGAGCTCGCGGGCGTTGCAACGGTCGAGACAGCCGCCGGCGCCGCTGCGATGGACGCGTCTGCAGCGCTGGAAGCAGCCGCTGTTGGACCTGCAGGTATCGAACCGGGCGACGATCCCACGGCAGGTACGGCCGCTATCGCCGGGACGCTCGCCCGCTGCAGCATTTCGCGCAGCGCGTGCTCCGAGTAGGGCTCCTTGACGGCCTTGGGTTGCGATTTGTAATTCTCGGAGTTCCGGCTGGCAGTCACAGAGACAGCGGGCGGCACGGGTTTGGCGTCACCCCCGGCTGCCGCGGGCCCCGGCGCAACCGCCGGACTCGGGGTACCCGCGAGGGACGGCACCACCGCGGGCACCGCGCGCAAAGGTGTGGTTACCACCCCGGTCCCCGCGCCGGCATCACTTGGCGCACTGAGCCGCAGCACCTGACCGACGCGAATCACGTTGACGTCTTCGATATTGTTCCACTGCGCGAGCATGCGGTAATCGAGACCATGATCGAGCGCGATGACGTGCAGGGTGTCACCCCGCTTGACGGTGTAGGCCTGCGGGCGCCAGTCGGGCTCGCCGCCGTCGGTAGCCGGCAGGGGCGCCGTAGCGGGTTTGCCTGCCGTCATTGGTGGCGATGCCCCCGATCGCGTCAACCGATCTTCCACGGGTGCGGGTGCTCGCGTCGCGCACGCCGCAAGCAACAGGATGAGCGCGCCGGCGGCGAGCCGTTGGCTGGCGTGACCCACTCCGGCAACGGCGCGTGGCGGACCCGCGATCAGCATCGGGCAATGCGCGCGGGTTTTTGATCTTGGGCGGGTCGCTTTCAATGATTGCGATTCGATGCAGTTGGGATGCGGTTGGCACGCGGGCCGGCAGCCAACCCCACTCCGAAAGCGCCTACGCGAGACCGTGCAGCAACGGTACGAATCTTACCGCATCGTAGGTCTGTTCACGGTATCCATTTTCCCTTGCCGTGACGACCGTGAGGTGCGAAACGCCATCGCCGCTCTCGCCGTGGTGCGCGAGCGGCAAAACCATGCGGCTGCCGGGCTTGAGGTAGCGCAGCAACGCCGTCGGAATCACCGCCGTGCCCGCCGTTACCACGATCGCATCCATCTCGAGATCTTCACCGAGGTCGGAGGAACCATCGCCGTGTTTCAACCGGACGTTCTTGAGCTTGAGCGATTGCAGGTTGCGCCGCGCCTTGGCCACGAGGCTTCCGATACGCTCCACGGAATAAACCTCATCGGCGAGTTGCGCGAGCACCGCCGTCTGATAGCCGCAGCCGGTGCCGATCTCGAGCACCTTGCCGAGTTTGCCACCGCTACGCGCGAGCTCGGTCATGCGCGCGACCACCCACGGCTGGGAAATGGTCTGGCCCTGTCCGATCGGCAGCGCGCTGTCCTCGTAGGCGCGAATGGCCAGCGCTTCATCGACAAAGATGTGGCGCGGCACAGCATTGATCGCCGCCAGGACCACCTCGTCGCGGATGCCCTGCTCGCGCAATCGGTCCACCATGCGGGCACGCGTACGCGCCGAGGTCATGCCAATCCCGGACATCTTTTCGCCGAGCGTCCCCATCGCCCGTTCCCCTTGTCGTTATCCCGATACGGCCGCAGTGGCGATGAGTCGCCGCGCATGCAACGCGATCATGTTTCGAGCCAATGCCCGACCACGTCCATCTGATCGCGATTGGTAAGGTCGATCTGCAGTGGTGTAACGGAAGCATAACCTTCTTCGACCGCGAGAAAATCCGTGCCTTCCCCGGCGTCGGCCGCAGCCCCCGCCGCACCTACCCAATACACCGTGTCGCCACGCGGACTCGTGGCGCGAATGACATTCTCTGCCTTGTGCCGGCGGCCGAGCCGGGTGATGCGGTAGCCGCGCCATGCGGTGAGCGGAACATCCGGAACGTTCACATTGAGGAGCCAGGCCGGCGCCGCTGCGCGGGCGTGGCGGTGCATGAGATCGAGTGCCACGTGCGCCGCAGTTTCGAAGTGCGCCGCAGTCCTGGAGGCAAGCGAGATCGCGATCGACGGAATGCCGAGCAGGAAACCCTCGGTGGCTGCCGCGACAGTGCCCGAGTAGATCGTGTCGTCGCCCATGTTGGCGCCCAGATTGATGCCGGAGATGATCATATCGGGTAATTCCTGCAGGAGTCCGGTCACCGCCAGGTGCACACAGTCGGTGGGCGTGCCGTTTACGAACAGGAAGCCATTGGGCGCGCGCCGCACCGTGAGCGGACGATCGAGCGTGAGCGAGTTCGACGCGCCACTGCGATCACGCTCGGGCGCGACCACGGTGATCTCCGCCGCCGGCCCGAGCGCCGCAGCGAGCGCTGCCAAGCCGGGCGCGAAATAACCGTCGTCGTTGGAAAGGAGGATCCGCATCGTGCGAGTTGGCCGGACGGCAGCCGACGGCGATTATCGCGATTATAGACGCAGGCTCGCATGCGCCTCGAGCCACACGAACCGTCAGCGACGCCTTTGATCATGCGGGCATCCATTGCGCGACTGTGAGTCGTGCACGCAATCGATTATCCGGGGAGCCTGTCAGCCACTCTTTCGGGACCGCAAGGCGGCGAACTCTAACGGCTGGCGTTGTGCGCCGCCTGCACCGCACGCGCCAGGTTCCACACCGCGGCAGCGTAGAGCCGGCTGCGGTTGTAGCGGGTGATTACGTAGAAGTTGTGCGCAGCGATCCAGTAACTTGCGCCACCGTCAGCGGGAGTCTCTTCGAGCAGGAGCAGCCCCACCGGATCCGGCGCAAGATCCGAGGCCGCAGAAGTGAGGGTTACGCCATCACCCATCCATGCGGCGAGGGCGCGACGCTCGCTCAGGCCGCCGTCCAGCCGGCGCAGCACCACGTCCCGCGCATCGGCGGCGATAACGGCCGGCAACAGCACCGGCTGCCCCCACTGCCAGTCGTGGCG
>JANXZT010000171.1 GCA_025355395.1 Betaproteobacteria bacterium | reverse complement strand
CAGAAGGCCTCGGTAGTCTGCCCGGAAAGGGTACGTCCCGAAGCATCCGTAATGGTGCCCGAGACGATGACCGGCCACCGTCGCCCGGTGTCGTCGAAAAATGATTCGAGCGCGAACAGTGCCGCCTTGGCATTGAGCGTGTCGAATACCGTTTCGAGCAGAAAAAGATCGGCCCCGCCCTCGGCCAGGCCCTCGATCGCTTCGCGGTAGGCGCTTACCAGCGCGTCGTACGTGACGTTGCGCGCACCCGGATCGTTGACGTCAGGCGAGATCGACGCCGTGCGATTGGTCGGCCCCAGTGCTCCCGCCACAAAACGTGGCCGGTCCGGCGTCCGGAGACTGCATGCATCGGTGCATTCCCGCGCCAGTGCGGCGGCCGTGCGGTTGATCTCCCGCACCCGACTTTCGAGCTGGTAGTCGGCCTGCGCGATCGAAGTCGCGTTGAAGGTATTGGTCTCGATGATGTCCGCACCGGCCTCGAGGTACGCGTGGTGCACTGCGCGGACAATGTCCGGCTGGCTCAGCACCAGGAGGTCATTGTTCCCCTTCACGTCATGCGAATGATGGACGAGGCCGCACGCTTCAGAGCCACGGTAATCTTCTTCGCCGAGATGGTAGGTCTGGATCATGGTGCCCATCGCCCCGTCGAGAATCAGGATTCGGCGGCGCAAAAGTGCCGTGATGGCAGCGGTCTTGTCGGTGGCGTAGCCCATGGCGAAATCGTGGCCCAAAATGAAAAACCCGTTCAGCTTGCCGCCGAGCGGGTTTCGTTTCGAAAACCGCTTTAGCTGCATTTTTATAGCGCCCGCAAGCTGCGGGGTTACCCCCGAATCAAATCGGCGCTGAACCTTGAAGGTACGGGCCGGAGCCGCCATTGTCAACTTGCGCCCCCCGGTCGGCTTGACTGTGCCGTTTTCTGTGCCGTTTTCGGCGAGGCTTGACTGGGGCGCGGCGCGTGCTAAATTCACCGCCATGAAACATCTCAAGCCCAACGAGGCGCAGCAGTTCCTCGAGCAGAATGCGCAGGCGGTGCTGATCGACTGCCGCAGCGAAATGGAATACCTCTTCGTGGGCCATCCGGTAGGCGCCCACCACGTCGCGTGGAACGACGGACCGGATTGGGAAATCAATCCGCATTTCGTGGGGCAGGTGCGCAAGATCGCAAGCATGAACCGACCGGTCGTGGTCATCTGCCGCAGCGGGCAGCGCTCGATTGGTGCCGGGCAAATGCTGGAGCAGGCGGGCTTCGGCGAGGTCTATAACGTTCTCGACGGATTCGAAGGCCCGCTCGACGACGAGCATCATCGCAACACCATCGGCGGATGGCGCAAGGCGGAACTTCCCTGGGAGCAATCCTAGGTCCCGCCGTCGCCTTACGACGTGATGCCCGACCCGGAACGGCGGCCCCGGCAGCCCGCGGGCCGCTCGCCACGCTGTGGCACGACGCCCGTCAACCGGTCGCGAGCGCCGAAGAGTTCGACTGGTATTACCAACGGCTTCCGCGCGACGCCGGTCCCGTGCTGGAGGCGATGGCGGGCTCGGGACGTCTCCTGTTGCCCCTCGCGGCGGCGGGATTCAATGTCCACGGCGTTGATCATTCCGCCGCCATGCTCGCACGCTGCGAAGCACGCCTCGCCACCGCCAATCTGCGCGCGATCCTCTTCCGGCAGGACGTAGCGGTTCTGAACGTGCCGTTTCGCTACGCCGCCGCGGTGGTCGCGGGCGGTGCTTTCCAGCGCATCGTCGATCCGGCGCGGGTCAGCGCGGCCCTGCAACGGTTGCGGGCACATCTCACTGACCCTGGTTGGCTGGTGCTCGATCTTCGCGTCCCGGCGCTTGCCGCGCACCTGGCGGGAGCGCCGGTGGTCGAGATTCGCCGCCTCAATCTCGACGACGGCTCATCCATTACGCTGCGCTCGGAAACGACGGTGAGTGTCGACACGCGGCGCATCGACAGCGTCAATCGCTATGAGCGCCGCAGTGGCCAAAAGGTGATCGCTCGCGAGGACGAGCGGCGCTCGCTCACCTGGTACATCGAGGCAGAGATCATGACTGTGGTACACGACGCCGGCTATCGCGATATCCGCATCGAGCCGCCCGCCGCGACACCGGGCGAAAATGCGCACTTTTTTGCCGTGAGCGCACGGGCGTGACATCGCCGTGCGCTGGTCGTAGCGGACCGTTCTAGTTAGCCCTTCAGTCCGATAGCGGGGTGCCACGGCGAGCGACCGCACTACGCCGTATCGGCGGCGCCGGCGCGAGCACACGCTGCTGTACCGCACCGTTCAGACGCACTTCCAGACGTGGCGTGCGCGCTCCGGTGACGGACCCGAGGACATGTCGCCGCCGGCGCATGTCGAACGTGAGTTCCGCCGTTACCTGGAGTGCGGCATCTTGGCCCACGGCTTTGGTCGTGCGCGTTGTGGGCAGTGCGGGCACGACTTCCTGATCTCCTTCTCGTGCAAGGGACGCGCGGTGTGCCCGTCCGAACCCGCCGCCGAACTGGCCCACCGCCACGCCGCCCGCTATGCCTGGGCGCTCTTGCTCGCCCGCATCTACGAAGTATTCCCGCTCCGGTGCACCCACTGTGGCGGCGAAATGCGCATCATCGCCTTCATCACCGACGCCCCCACCGTGCGCGACCTGCTCGCCCACCTCGGTGAGCCGACGGCACCACCCCGGATCGCCCCCGCCCGAGGCCCGCCACTGTGGGAGGCCGCCATGCCGGCTCGCACCGGCCATACCGCGCCAGGGGATCCGCTGACCCAGCCCGTCCCGGCCTACGAGTTCGACCAGCGCATCGCCTGGTAGCGACGCCGTCGAGCGAGCCGTGCGGGCTCGTCGCGGAGGAAGTTGTGCACCGCCGCCACCCCCCGGTCGCAGCCAACATGGCGTTAGCGCCCGCTCGCAAATCTTGCAAAGTGCGCGGGTCAGCCGGCTGCCGAGGAAAACCGACGGTTGACCCGCACGACGGAACCCCCCGCTTAATCCGGATCGTGTGTTTGAATTACCTATCCGTTTGTGTGCTTGAATCTCGGTTCCTATCCTCTCGTCCGGGAGGGAAGGTATCCGTGTTGCGGAAGTTGCTGATTTGAGATATAGCTTCCCGTTGTGTTCGGAATCGATTGCCAAGCGCAATGTCGCATGACACGAAGCGCATGCAGTACTGCTCGCTGCACGAACGGTCGCAATGGAAATCGGGGCGCGAGCGGTTGGATCTGGAACGAAGTATCTTAAGGGGAGACCTCTCGTGAATTCTGCCAGCCCAATTCGCTTTGCACGCTCGCTCCTGGCCGGTACGCTGGCCGGTGCGTCCCTGCTCATCTCCACCCACGCTCTTGCGGCAGAGCCGATCAAGCTCGGCATCCTCGAGGATCAATCCGGAAACTTCGCGATTGCGGTGATCCCCAAGATCTACGCCTACCAGCTAGCCGTTGACGAGATCAACGCGAAAGGAGGCGTCCTCGGCCGCCAGCTCAAGATCATTCACTACGACACCCAGTCGGATAACACGCGCTTCCAGGAGTTTGCGCGCCGGCAGATCCAGCAGGATAAGGTTGACGTCATCTTCGGCGCGTTCTCGAGCGCGTCGCGCGAAGCGATCCGGCCAATCATGGACCGCGCGAAGCAGCTCTACTTCTACAACAACCAATACGAAGGCGGTGTCTGCGACTCGAACGTGTTCGTCACGGGCGCGGTGCCGGAGCAGCAGTTCTCGACGCTGATCCCCTGGATGATGGAGAAGTACGGCAAGAAGGTCTACACGATTGCGGCCGACTACAACTTCGGGCAGATCTCGGCCGAGTGGGTGCGCAACATCGTAAAGGAGCAAGGCGGCACGATGGTGGGCGAGGAATTCATTCCGCTGTCGGTTTCTCAGTTCAGCCAGACGATCCAGAACATCCAGAAGGCCAAGCCCGATGTACTCGTGACCCTGCTGGTGGGTGCGAATCAGGCATCCTTCTACGAGCAGCAGGCGTCGGCGAACCTCAACTTCCCGATGGCGAGCTCGGTCAACGTCGGTCAGGCCTATGAGCACAAGCGGTTCAAAGCGCCTGCGCTGAAGGACATGTACGTCACGGCCAACTACGTGGAAGAAGTCGTCTCGCCTGCGAGCGATGATTTCAAGAAGCGCTTCAGGGCCAAATTTCCCAAAGTCGAGTACATCAACCAGGAAGCCGCCAACGCCTACGACGCTATCTATCTCTACAAGGCAGGCGTCGAGAAGGCAGGTTCGATCGATCAGGCCAAAGTGAAAGCGGCGCTGGGCAGCGGCGGCATCTGCACGGACGGACCTTCGGGCAAGGTATGTATCGATCCGAAGAGCCATCACACGAGCCACCGCATTTATCTGATCCACGTAAAGGCGGACCACTCGGTGGACATCCCCAAGGTCTGGGATGACATTCAGCCCTATTGGTTGGGCACGGTCGGTTGCGACCTCAGCAAGAAGGCGGATCAAAGTCAGTACACACCGAGCAATCTGCCCAAGAAGTAGAGTCGCAAGCGTCAACACCGGGCCGGCGCCATGCGCTGGTCCATCGCTCACTTCCTGCCTCATGCGCAGATGACATTCCTGGTTGAGGCTTACGCGTTCTTCTATCAGCTCGCGGATTCCTTCGCGTTCCTGGTGCTTTGCGGGCTCGGGCTGGCGATCATCTTCGGCATGATGGGGGTGATCAACCTCGCGCACGGCGAGTTCATCATGTGCGGGGCGTACGTCACGGTGCTTTCGGCTCGCGCCGGACTGCCGCTGCCTTTCGCGATGCTTTGTGGAACGCTCGCTGCGGGCCTTGTCGGCCTGATCCTGGAGTTCCTGATCATCCGCCGCCTGTATCATCGGCTGTTCGATTCCATCGTCGCGACGTGGGCGCTGAGCCTCATCGCTACTCAAGGCATGCTCATCGTCGCTGGCCCGTCCATCGAAGGCCTCAAGACGCCCTTCGGCAGCTTCGAGCTGGGTGAGTATTCCTTCTCGGTGTATCGAGCGCTTCTTCCGTTGATCGCGCTGCTGCTGCTGGGCGCGCTGTACTGGCTGTTCGTGCGCACGCGCTTTGGCATCTATTCACGCGCTACGATTCAGGACGCGGACATGGCGCGAGCCCTCGGTGCCAACACCAGGCGCATCTACAGTCAGACGTTTACGTTGGGCGCCGCGCTGGCAGGTCTTACGGGCGCGCTCTACGCACCGACGATAACTGCGGTGCCAACGATGGGCCAGGCGTTCATCGTGCAATCGTTCGTCACCGTCGTCGTAAGCGGCGCGGACGTCATGCTCGGGCTCGCGCCGTCCGCGGCGGTTCTGGCCTTCATCCAGTCGCTTCTGGCTAAATCCTACGGGCAGCTCATCGGCCAGATCGGGCTGTTGATGACCGTCATCATCGTCGTCCGCGTGTTGCCCAAGGGAATCAGCGGCTGGGTGCTGCAACGGAACGGCGGTCGCTGAGCATCCGTGCCTCGCTGGTTGTCTCTCGTCGATGGACCTCAAACCCTTGGGCGCGGACCCGCGTTCTGGTTCGTGTTAGGCGTGATCGTTCTGGTCGCGGCGCTTCTGCCTACGTTCGTCAATGCCTTCGCGATCACCAACCTGACCTATTTCCTGGTGTGGGTGTTCATGGCGCTGGGACTCTCGCTCATCTGGGGCTACGCCGGGATTCTTAGCTTCGGCCAGACAGCGTTCTTCGGCCTGGCTGGCTATACGTATGGGGTGATCAGCATCAACCTCGGCGACGCCGGGCTGTGGACATGGTTCGCGCTACTGCTGTCGCTGGTCCTGCCCGCAATGCTTGCGATCTTGGTGGGCTATTTCATGTTTTACGGCGGTGTGCGCGACGTCTTCGTCGGTATCGTCACGCTGTCGATCACGCTCGTATTCGAGACGTTCATGGCGCAGACCGCCGGGCCGGAATGGACGATTGGCTCCGCCCGGCTGAACGGCTTCAACGGCATGTCGAACATGCCGCCGCTCACCTTCCCCTGGGGCGAGAATCCGATCATCTTCGATGGTACGTCATTGTTCTGGCTCGTACTGGCGCTGGTCGTGCTGGTTTATGTGGGGTTGCGTATCCTGGTCAACTCCCGTTTCGGCAACGTGCTGGTCGCGATTCGAGAGAACCCGGAACGCGCCGAGATGCTCGGTTACAACGTGCGGCTGTATCAGCTCTTCGTGTTCGTGATCGGCAGCGTGCTGGCTGGACTCAGCGGCGTCCTCTACACGTTGTGGGGGTCGTACATCACGCCCTCTTCGATGGGGTTGACCGCGGCCGCGCTGCCCATCATCTGGGTCGCCGCGGGCGGGCGCAAGGACATCACGGCGACGTTGTTCGCGACCGTGCTGTTGACATGGCTGTCGCAGCAGTTGGCGGTCAAAGGTAGCCAGTACGCGCTGATCTGGATGGGCGTCATTCTTCTCGTCGTCGTACTGTTCGCGCCTGAAGGGCTCTTTGTCACCGTCTGGAAAAAGCTGCGCGACGGGAGACGCATGCGACAGCGTGCGACGGCACCCAAGACCGTCTCGCTCCCGTCCGCCTGAGCGCGAACGATGGCCACCATCCTGCAGACGCGCGGGCTCAAGAAATACTTCGGTGGCCTACGCGCAATCAACGGTGTCGACCTCGTGATCGAGGAAGGCGAGCTGCGCTGCCTGATCGGACCCAACGGCGCGGGAAAAAGCACGCTGTTCAAGCTGATCCTGGGCTCTTATCCGCCTTCGGCGGGCGCGATCCTGTTCAAGGGTGACGACATCACCACGCTGCAGCCGCACCTCCGTGTCCAGCGTGGGATGAGCATCAAGTTCCAGGTACCCGGCATATTCCTCCAACTGCCCGTAGAGCAGAATCTGCGCATCGCGCTGCAGCGGCCTCATCGCGGGGCTGCGCTCGATCAAGCGCTGGAACGGCTGCTCGAGCTCATTGACCTCGGGCACCAGCGTAGCGAGCTCGCCGCGAATCTGTCGCATGGACAGCAACAATGGCTGGAGATCGCGATGGCCGTCGCACTGCAGCCCGCCATGCTACTGCTGGACGAGCCGACTGCCGGCATGTCGCCCGAGGAGACCTTCAAGACCGGTGAACTGGTCAAGAAGCTGAACGCTTCGGGGATGACCATCGTCGTGATCGAGCACGACATGGCGTTCGTCCGCCAGATCGCGAAGCGCGTGACCGTTTTGCACTTCGGCGAGGTGTTCGACGATGGAAGCCTGGACAAGATCGTCCGCAACGAGGACGTAGTGCGCATCTACCTGGGTAAGGTCTGATGGTCGCTTATCCTCTGCTGGAGGTTCATGAGCTGCGGGCCGGCTACGGTGCGACACCGATTCTGCAGGGCGTCGATTTTTCCGTGGGCAAGGGCGAGATCGTGGCGATCATCGGCCGCAACGGGGTCGGCAAGACCACGCTGATGAAGTGCCTGATCGGCCTTCTGCCGGCGACGGCGG
>JANXZT010000167.1 GCA_025355395.1 Betaproteobacteria bacterium | reverse complement strand
GCGCCGTCGCCTTCGCAGGGATGACGGTAAAGCGCCGTCGCCTTCGCAGGGATGACGGTAAAGCGCCGTCACTTTCGCGGCGATCACGATTGAGGCTTGTCACGCGTTACGCGGTTCGTGCCTATCGCCTGCGATCAACCTCGGCGATGCCTTCGATCCGTTCCAGCGCCTCTTCCCTGGTGTCGAACACCCGATCGCGCCCGAAGGCATCGAGATAGCCGCCGCGATCGAGCACCTCCTGCACCGGCGGCTTGAGATTGCAAAGGTAGAGCCGGCTGCCCGCATCACGAGCGAGCCGCGCTTCCTGCACCAAGAGCTCGGCGCCGGCGACATCGATGAAGTTCATGCCGCTGCCGATCAGCACGATGTGTTCTGGCGCGCCGGGCGCGCGCCGGATGGCGTCGAGCGCGTCGCCCACATGTGCCACTGCCCCGAAAAAAAGTGAGCCGTCCACGCGCAACATCAGGATGGATGGGTGGGTGTCCGACGCCCCATCGGCCAGCGAACCAAGGTGGCGACGAGCCGAGGTGCGGTCCGGTGTCAGCCGGGGGTGCGTGGTGCGCTTGAGGTAGACCAGCAGCGAAGCGAGGACGCCGACGAATATGGCGAACTCCAGTTGCACCGTGAGTGTCGCGACAAAGGTCACTGCCAGCACCAATGCTTCACTGCGACTGGTGCGGGCGATGCGTCGGATGGCGGCAATGTCGATGAGCCCTGCCGCTACCAGGAACAGGAGGCCCGCCATGGCAGCGATGGGCAGGTACGCGGCCAGCGGCGCCACCAGCACCAGCACCCCGATCAAAATGAATGCGGAGAACACCGTAGCCAGCGGCGTTTTTGCCCCGGCGGCATAGTTCGCTCCGGTGCGGTTGAACGACCCCGAGGAAGGGTACGACGAGGTCAACGCACCGACCACATTCGCGAGACCCTGGCCGATGACCTCTTGGTTGGCGTCGAGCCGCTGACCCGATCGCGACGCCACCGCCCGGCTGCTCGAGATGGCTTCGGTGAGGCCGATCAGCGTGAGCGCCAGACATGCCGGCGCCAGCATCCGCAATGTCGCCGGATGGATGTCGGGCACCGAGAATGACGGCAACGCCGACGGCAACGCGCCTACGGTGCCGAGATGCGCGAGCCCGGACCGATTGAGCCACCACCCGACTAGGCTACCTGCGAGCAACCCCACCAGGAGGTGCGGCAAGCGCCGCGAAACGCGCCGGCTGATCATCGCGAATCCCAAGGTCGTGGCGCCCACGGCAACCGCCCACGGATCAGTCTCGCGCAGGTGCGCGACGGCGTTGTGAATCGATACCGCGAAGCTCGACGACGCAGGCAGGGTGAGACCCAGGAAATTGCGGAGTTGGGCGGCGATGATCAGCAACGCCGCTCCGGCGGTGAAGCCCACGACCACCGTGTGCGAGATGAAGTTGGTCAATCCGCCGAGCCGTGCGATACCCAGAGCGAGCTTCGTGACGCCCAGCATGAGGTTGAGGGTGAGCGCGAGACGAACATAGTCGTCGCTGAACGGGATGGCGAGGGCACTCAGGGAGGCGTACACCATCAGCGAGGTGGCGTTGGTAGGGCCGGAAACCAGGTGCCACGAGGATCCCCACAACGCGCCCACGATGGCCGGAAGCATCGCCGCGTAGAGGCCATAGGCGGGCGGCAATCCGGCGAGGGTGGCGAACGCCACGCCTTGCGGCAGCACCATCAGCGCACTGATCAGGCCGGCAACGAGGTCCGCGCGCAGTGTTTGCCGATTGACCCGCGAGCGCCAGGCGAGGAAGGGCAGGAGTTTTCGAATGAGGGTAGGCACGCGGGCACCGGGCGCAGGGAACCCCGACACGGGACCTGAGATGGAGCTTCGGCTCGGCGCGAGTCACGCCGACGGCACGCCATGATCCCGCACCCGCGCCCGCTGCGCAAACTCGGCATCAACGCAGTTTTGCCGGATTCGCGCAATCATTGTTACGTCGTTGCCGGGCAGAGCCTGCCCTCGAGTGGTGTAGTCAGTGGCGGGAATCCACTGGTTTTAAAGCGAACGACTCCGGTCCGCGCCTTCGCGGGACGACGCGACCTAGACAGTAACGTGACCTGAATCGGTGGTCATTGACGCGCTCAAAGCGGTGGGCGGCTCGGATTTGCGCGTCGGCGCGGGCTGCTCTGCATGCAAGGCCGCGAGCACGCATGAGGCAATGCGCACCTCCATCGAATCGGTACGCGCCGGCGTGATGATGGGCACCCGCGCGCCGAGCACGATGCCGGCGGCAAAGCCCCCGGTGACGACCGTCAGCGCGCGCAGCAGCAGCGAGGCCGCTTCCAGTGACGGGGCAATCATGACGTCCGGCCGTCCGGCAACTTCACCGCTCACGCCGTTGATTTGCGCGGAGTCCGCTGAAAGAGCGCTGTCGGCGGTCAGCGGACCTTGCACTACGCTGCCGGGAAAGAGGCCCTCGCGCGCCATCGTCGTCAACGCGGCGGCATCGAGTGTCGACGGAAACGACTCGTGGGGGGCGTTCATGGCCGCGAGGATGGCGACGTGCGGGGTGGTGATGCCGATGGCGCTGGCGAGCTCGAGCGTATTGCGCAGGATGTCCCTTTTGGCAGCAAGTGTGGGCGCGACGTTGAGCACGGCATCGGCAAAGAGAATGCCTTCAGGGCGTCCGGGGAGATCGACAAAGTAAGCGTGCGAGAGCCTGCGATCCGTTCGCAGCCCGGCAGCGGTGTCTCCAGCGGGCGGGAGCAGGTCGTCGATGCCCAGTGCGCCCTTGACCAGGGCGCGCACATGGCCGGCGCGTGCCAGCTCGGCGGCGCGATCGGCTGCGGCGGTCGTCGAATCCTCCGTATCGGCGATCGGGATGCGGGAAATATCGAGACCGGCCTGGGCCGCGACATCGCGGATGCGCGCTTCCGGCCCGATCAGGATCGGCGCGAGGAATCCCGCAAAAGCGCCCGAAAGTGCGAACTGAAGCGAATCGCTGTCACAGGGGAACACAAAGCCCGCGGAAAGCGCGGGGCCTAGTCGGACGCGCTCGATGAGCCGCCGGAAATGAGGTCGTCGCACGGGCATTTCGCCAGCGTGGCAAGGCGCGCACGCCTTGTCAACCGCGCCCTGATGAAAGGGGGTGATTCGGAGGACAGGCGCCCGCGCACGTCCGGAGTCAAGCGCTAGATCTTGCCCTTCCACGGCACGACCAGGCGTTCGACATGACGGATCAGGAGGTCGAAGAGGTATGCGACCACGCCGATGACGACGATGCCCATGATCACTACATCGGTGCGCAGGAAGTTCGATGCATTGAGCACCATCTGGCCCAGTCCCGCGGTTGCGGCAACCATTTCGGCCGCGACCAGCGTGGTCCAGCCGAAACCGATCGCGATACGCATGCCGGTAAAGATCTCGGGCATCGCGGCGGGAATTACCACGTGCCAGATCACTTGCCATTTCGAGGCGCCCATCGAATAGGCCGCATTGATCTGCTCGATCATCACCCCGCGCACGCCGGCGCGGGCGGCCATGGCCAGCGGCGCGAAGCAGGCGAGGAAAATGAGCACGATCTTTGCTGTTTCCTCGATGCCGAACCAGATCACGATCAGCGGCAGATACGCAAGAGGCGGGAGCGGACGGTAGAACTCGATGGGCGGATCGAAGATACCGCGCGCGACACGTGAAACACCCATCGCGATGCCGGCGGGAATGGCCGTGACGCAGGCCAGCACGAAGGCCGCGAAGACGCGCATCAGGCTCCACCAGAAGTGCTCCGACAGCGGCTTGCCACCCTGGATGTCGCCGCGCCACGCCTGTGCAAAGCTGGTGATGATCTTCTCCGGCGTTGGGAGGAAAATGTCGCGGATCCATCCGAGGTGCGTCGCCATCCACCACAACAGGAAGAGCGCTACGACGGTCACGATGCTGATCACCGTGCTGGACCCTTCGCCCGGCAGGCTGTAACCCGAAACGGTGCGCATCGGAGGGGCCGCGGCGCTTTCGCGGGAAGCTGGCACGGTGGCCTCCGATGACATTGGCATCGAGGCCTGTTCGGCGTCGGCGATGGCGGATTTCACGCTCATGCGGCGTCGCGATCCATGGTGGGAGAGGAGTGAATGACCCGCAGAATGTCTTCTCGCAGCCGGATGAACTCGGGATCGGACTTGACCACCCGGGCGTCCCGGCATTCGATGAAGCGACGTCCGAACTCGACGTGGTAGCGATGCGCAATGCGCCCCGGCGCGGGCGTCATGACGATGAGCTCGGTTGCGAGAAAGAGCGCTTCCTCCACGCTATGGGTGATGAAAAAGAACATCTTGCGGGTTTCCCACCACAGCACCAGGATGAGCTCCTGGATCTGCTCGCGGGTGAGCGCATCGAGTGCTCCGAGCGGCTCGTCCATGAGCATCACCTCCGGGTCGCTCGCGAGTGCGCGTGCCAAGCCCACCCGCTGTTGCATGCCGCCCGAAATCTGGTAGACCGGATGGCCCGCGAATTTTTCGAGGCCTACCAGACGCAGCTTGTCGAGTGCGATCCGGCGGCGCTCGGACTTCGGCACCCCACGCATGCGCAAGCCGAACTCCACGTTTTCCGTGACATTGAGCCATGGCATGAGCGCATGCTTCTGAAAGACCACGCCGCGCTCGGCACCGGGGCCGGTCACCGCACGGCCATCGAGCTGAATCTCACCGGCGGAAGGCTGCATGAAGCCGGCGATGCATGACAGCAGGGTAGTTTTGCCGCAGCCCGACGCTCCCAGCGCGACCACGAAATCACCCGGGTTCAGCGCGAGATCGATGCCCTCGC
>JANXZT010000072.1 GCA_025355395.1 Betaproteobacteria bacterium | reverse complement strand
AGAGATTCGAGCGAGGGGCTGGCGACCTTGATCGCGCTGGCGACAAGCTGGCGGATGGCTGGCATCGTGTCACAGAAGATGTGACGGCTATTTGCGGTGCGCAAGAACTCTCTCCGCGAGGTCGGGACCCGGTTCGGCCCGCATGGTCACGCCGGGCTTCCGGGGCAGGTCCACCATCCGCAGACGCGGCCGGTGTTTAGTCCCGGCATTGGGCAGGCGTCCGGCGCGTACGCCCTTCTCCAACGCGCTGTAGCTGTAGCCGGTGAGCGTGACGGCTTCGTGGAGGGTGACGAGCCGCAAGCCCTCTTCGCGCTCCTGTGATTCCAACTCGGCAGCGCACTTTTCGAGCGTGGTCGCCTGCGGGTCGGCACCTATCTGCCGAGCCATTTTGGCCTCCAACCGCCACCGTTCGGCCAATGAGTTTCGCATGATCAGTCGCCCGCGTTGGCTGGCAACTGACCTTCATGCTGAATCGCCTCACGCTCAATCGCAGCCTCGTCGCAGTCTTCAATTCCGCCAGCGCCGCCATTTCTGCCAGCCGTGGGGTTACGAGAAACCGTGTCTGAAATGGTTCCGGCTGGCGGGATTGACGGGAGGGACCAGTGTGACCGCTTTTCCGATCCGTACCCGGTCGACTTGTGGAGAACACCCAGGAGCTTCCTTGCGCGGTCCATGGTGCGTTCGGAGAAACCTGCGGCCGCGCCGAGCCTGAGTACTTCCTTACGCTCCATGCCGCTCGGTGTCAGCCAATCCTCTAGGCACTCCGCGCACTCTTCGGTCTTTGAACGTTCGCCCATTTCCCCTTGCTCGTTCGCCCGCGCTTCCGTCAGGGATTCAGCTGTGTGTTCGCTCCAGCCGAGCCACTCAATCCGGGATGAGCCGTTCTCCGCTCCGACGATTCGGTACGAGATGCTCTGCGGCGGCGGGCCAAGGTTGCATTTGACGGATGCGAGGACGCGCCGCTCCGGGTCAGCCGGATCGCGGTCGACGAGCAGGACTGACCGGGCCGCGCCAGCGATGCCGATGCTTCCGCCACCAGCGGTGATCGCACCACCCCCACCAGTCTTGCGGAGGTGCCGTACGACCACGATTGCGCAGCCGGTACGTTCCGCGAGCGCCTGGAGTGGCCGAAGCGCTCCTCGAATATCGTGATCGCTGTACGAGTTGCGCTCGCCGCTGAGAAACGCCGTCAAGACGTCCACGATGACGAGGCGCGCAGCGGTGTTCGCAATCAGGTTCTCCAACGCCTCCAGGCTCGCTGAGTCAGACGGATCACCCAATACGATCTCACCTCTCTTTCCGTCGAAGCGTATAAACCCGTCGAGTGTGTGAATGCGTGTGCAGTCAGCACCTGCTGCCTCCAGACGCGGGCGAACCGTATCCGCCACTCCGTCCTCGGCAGTGAGTAGGATCACGTCGGCAGGTTCGAGCGGTGGATCGCCTGGGAAGCCTTCGCCACGGGTCAGTCGTGCAGCAAGGTCAAGGAGCACTGTTGACTTGCCAAGGCCGGGATGCCCCTCGACCACGGTCAGCTTGCCGAATGGGATTCGGCTCGGTGAAAGCCAGGTGACCGATTCTGGTTTGACGTCGGAGAGCTTCCGGGTGATCGCATGGGCTGAACCGACAAGAACCGGCATCGCTGGATCGGAAGAATCGCATGCGCTGTTCTGGACGGCCGCAGCGTGGGTGCGATCGAGTGTTCGGACAATGCGCTTTGCCTTGTCGAGAAGCTCCAATGATTCGGCGCGGGACTCGGTCATGCCGCCACCGGTCCTGGGCTTCGCTCGGAGGCGACCACGATCAGCGCAGCGGCAAGTCGCTGGCGTTCGATTGCGAGCGTCGGGAGACCGTCACGCTCCGCGTCGTCCGCGTCTGCCTCCAAGCACGCCGCTCGCCATAGCCAGTCGAAATCTGTTCGGGTGCGGAGACCCGCTCGTAACTCGCGTTGCCAAAGCCAAGTTGCGGGCCGCTTGTCATACGAAGGACCTAGACGACAATCGGCTGTATCACTATTCTTCATGTGCATGGCCTTCCCACTTACGCGTGGCTGTCATGTTTTCTCGGATGGCCTGGCCTCGACGCCGGGCCTCCGGTTTTTCATACCCTGTATTTCCCTATCGTTGCCTGCTGTTTGCTAACGTCTGCGGCCCCGCCGTAGGCTTTGCTCATCTAGTCTGTCGCGTCGGTCCAAATACTCGGCTTCCATGGCTTCGAGTCGCCGATCTTCAGGCGATTGCGCGCTACGTTCGCGGCGATCTTGTTCTACCCGGCGTTCCGCCGCTTCTGCATGGCGCTTTGCGGTGTCGACGGCGAGCGCATCAGTCGCGGCGGCAAGCGCCGCTCGCTGTTCGGCCTGTGCGGCCTGCTGTTCCCGGTACCGCTCAGCCTCCAATCGTTTCACTTGTTCGACTCGGGAAAGCGTGGCGTTCCATGCCTCGCGTTCGGTCGCCGCTGCGCGCGCGGCATCGTCGACAGAGAGGCGCGCCATTTCTCGACGGGCTTTCCCCGCTTCAAGCTCCGCCTTGGCGGCTAGGGCCTGCCGATCCCACGGCGCAACTTCTGTCCACGCGGGACGGCGAGCCGGTGGCGCTTGTTGTGGCGCGTACGTCGCGCTTGGCGCCGAATCCGGTTGGGGCAGCTTTGTCGGCGAGGCATTCACCTGAAAGCGCTCGACCGCCTCGTCCGAGAAGCGGCGCTCACCGTTCGGCATGAGCGTGCAAGCGATCAATCCGCGATCCGCGTAGGACCTGAGCGTCCCTTGTGCGATGCCCAGCCTCGCCGCTGCTTCACTCAGGCGCAACATCAGTCGTCTCCTGGCTCGGAATCATCGTCGCCGTCGCTGATCAATTCATCCAACAGCGTCATGTCGTCGTTTTCCCAGGCGCGGGTGATGGCGTCGAGTC
>JANXZT010000064.1 GCA_025355395.1 Betaproteobacteria bacterium | reverse complement strand
TGTGCGGCGGGTGAGCCGCAGAGCATCGTGCAACGTTGGCGCTCACTCTGCTTCCTCGGCACGCATTGCGTCCCTTGTCGCGCGCCGAAACGATGCGCATTGCAATTCGCGCAACGACCGTCCGTCGCGCGGCGCGACAACGCATTCCAGCCGTCGATTGGAATCGGTATAATCCGCTCCCCGCCGCATTTTCGAAACATCGTTTCCCGACCGCTCGTGCACATCGGACCTTTCGCCATCGGGAACAGCCTCGCCGTCGCGCCCATGGCCGGCGTCACCGACCGCCCCTTCCGGCAACTGTGCAAGCGTCTTGGTGCGGGGTATGCCGTGTCCGAAATGGTGGCCTCCAATCCGCGGCTGCGCGCCACTGAAAAATCACTGCGCCGCATCGACCACGCCGGTGAAGTGGCGCCGATCGCAGTGCAGATCGCCGGCGCGGACCCTGCAATGATGGCGGACGCGGCGCGCTACAACGCCGACCGCGGCGCGCAGATCATCGACATCAACATGGGCTGCCCGGCCAAGAAGGTGTGCAACCTGGCGGCCGGCTCGGCGCTCCTGCGGGACGAGCCGCTGGTCGCCGCGATCATTGCGGCGGTGGTGCGCGCCGTGGACGTCCCGGTGACACTCAAGATTCGCACTGGCTGGAGCCCCGACCAGCGCAACGCCGTCAACATTGCGCGCATCGCGGCAGATGCCGGCATCCAGGCCCTCGCCGTGCACGGCCGCACCCGCGCCTGCGCATTTGTCGGGGCCGTCGAATACGAAACGGTCAAGGCGGTCAAGGCGGCGGTGCGCATTCCGGTCTTCGCCAACGGCGACATCGATTCTCCGGAGCAGGCGCGCGCAGTGCTGGACGCAACCGGCGCCGACGGGCTGATGATCGGCCGCGCCGCGCAGGGGCGCCCATGGATTTTCCGCGAGATCCTCCACTACCTGGAACACGGTGGGCACTTGGCGCCGCCCTTGATTGCCGAAGCGCGCGCGCTCATTGTCGAGCACCTCGGCGATCATTATGGATTTCATGGCGAATCCATCGGTGTGCGCACCGCCCGCAAGCATCTGGGCTGGTATACACATGACCTTGCCGGTGGCGAGGCATTCCGCCAGGAAATGAATGCAGCGGAAAGCAGCGCGGCGCAACTCGCGACCGTTCACCATTATTTTGATCGTCTGGCCGAGCAAGGCGAGAGGCTCGAATACCGCAGCGGCGCTCACAGCGCGGCGGTGATTCATGCCCGCACCGCGATCGGTGCGGCAACACCAGCAGCAATCCAGGGCGGGGAGGCCTTGGCCGCGTGAGAAAAACACTACGCATCAACCGCAGCAACGAGATCGGCAAAAGCGTCGAGAAATCGCTCGACGAATATTTTCGCAGGCTCGACGGCGAGTCGCCGCATGGCATCTACGACATGGTGATCACCCATGTCGAGCGCGCGCTTATCACCTCGGTGCTCGAACGGGCGAACGGCAATCAGACGCAGGCGGCGGACATGCTGGGGATGAATCGCAATACGCTGCGCACCAAGCTCGCCAAATACGGAATTTCTTAAGTCCCGCTCAATATCAGGCTGCGCGCCCGCAGAGCTTTGTTGGTTTCGACTTCGCGATCCTCACCGATCATCCAAGCGTTGCTATCGGTCTCCGACAAGACGGGGCTGGTTGATTTTGCGCGTGGGTTGGTGGCACTCGGTGTGACGCTGCTATCGACGGGCGGGACCGCCAAAGCGATTGCGGAAGCCGGGTTGCCGGTCACGGAAATCGGCAATTACACAGGCTTTCCCGAGATGCTCGATGGCCGGGTCAAGACGTTGCACCCCAAGGTGCATGGCGGCATCCTGGCACGCCGCGACTTGCCCGCCCATATGGCAGCGCTCGAACAGCACGGCATGCCGACGATCGATCTCGTGGTGGTCAATCTCTATCCGTTTCGCGAGACGGTGGCGAGGCTCGGATGCACCCTGGTCGACGCCATCGAGAACATTGACATCGGCGGGCCGACGATGGTGCGCGCCGCGGCGAAGAATTGGGAGCATGTGGGGATCGTCGTCGATCCCACCGACTATCCGGTGCTGCTCGAGGAACTGCGCGCCAACCATGCCGCGCTTGGCCCGGGCACGCGCTTTGCGCTGGCCCGCAAGGCGTTTTCGCATACGGCCGCCTACGATGGCGCGATCTCGAACTGGCTGACGGCGCGTGCACCCGACGGCGCGCCGGCCGCGTTCCCCGAGCGCTTCAATCTGCAAGCGGTGAAGATGCAGGATTTGCGCTACGGCGAGAACCCGCACCAGCACGCGGCGTTCTACCGCGACGAGTTTGCGGTGCCGGGCAGCATCGCGTCCCATCGGCAACTCCAGGGCAAGGAGCTCTCGTACAACAACATCGCCGATGCCGATGCCGCCTGGGAATGCGTGAAGTCGCTCCTCGACCTGGGGGACGCCGCCGCGTGCGTCATAGTCAAGCACGCCAACCCCTGTGGTGCGGCCGTTGCGCAATCGCCGCTCGCGGCCTACGCTCAAGCGCTCGCCACCGATCCGACATCGGCGTTTGGCGGAATCATCGCCTTCAACCGCACGCTCGATGCGGCGACGGTCGAGCTCGTAGCGGCGCAGTTCATGGAAGTGCTGATTGCCCCTGGCTTCACCAACGATGCGCTCGAGGTGATTCGGCACAAGGCCAATGTGCGCGTACTCGAGATCGCGCTGCCGCGAGTGGCGGGAGCGCCTGCGGCGCCGGTGTGGGACATGAAGCGCGTCGCGGGCGGCTTGTTGCTGCAAACGCCCGATATCGATCACATCGCCGCGACCGACCTCAAGGTGGTGACCAAGAAAGCGCCCCACCCGGACCAGGTCAGGGATCTCCTTTTTGCGTGGCGGGTGGCGAAATACGTCAAATCCAACGCCATCGTCTATTGCGCGGACGGCCGCACGCTCGGTATCGGGGCCGGGCAGATGAGCCGCGTCGATTCGACGCGCATCGCCGCGATCAAGGCCGCCCACGCCAAACTCTCGCTGGCCGGCTCTGTCGTCGCCTCGGATGCCTTCTTTCCGTTCCGCGATGGTCTGGACGTGGCGGCCGACAACGGCGCCGTCGCGGTGATCCAGCCAGGCGGCAGCGTGCGCGACGAGGAAGTGATCGCAGCCGCGGATGAGCGCGGCATCGCGATGGTCTTCACCGGCATCCGTCACTTCCGCCATTGATTCACCGGACATGAAAGTCCTCGTTATCGGCGGTGGTGGCCGCGAGCACGCGCTGGCATGGAAGCTCGCGCAGTCCCCGCGGGTGTCGAGCGTTTATGTCGCGCCGGGGAATGCCGGTACGGCGGTTGAGCCCGGCCTCACCAACATCGCCTTGACCGACAATGGTGACCTCGTCGCGTTCGCCCGGGAACGGGAGGTGGCACTCACCGTAGTGGGCCCCGAAGCACCGCTGGCGGCGGGTGTGGTCGACGCCTTTCGATCGGCAGGATTGCGCATTTTCGGACCGACGCGCAGCGCCGCCCAGCTGGAAAGCTCGAAGGACTTCGCCAAGGACTTTATGGGAAGGCATGGGATCCCGACGGCGTCCTGGCGCACGTTCACCGACGCCAACGCCGCGCGCGAGTATGTTGTGCACCGCGGGGTGCCGATCGTGGTGAAGGCCGACGGGCTTGCCTCGGGTAAAGGCGTCGTGGTGGCCGCAACCGTTGCCGAAGCGCACGCCGCGATCGACGCCATGCTGGTCGACAACGCCATGGGCGCTGCGGGCGCGCGGGTGGTGGTCGAGGATTGCCTGTCAGGCGAAGAAGTGAGCTTCATCGTGATGGTCGATGGCGAGCACGTCCTTCCGCTTGCGTCGTCGCAGGATCACAAGCGCCTGCGCGACGGCGACGCCGGTCCGAACACCGGCGGCATGGGCGCCTATTCGCCCGCTCCGGTGGTCACGCCTGCGCTGCACGCACGGATCATGCGCGAGATCATCCTGCCTACCGTGGCGGGAATGGCCGCCGAAGGCAACCGCTACACGGGATTCCTGTATGCCGGGGTGATGATCGACGCCCATGGCGCGCCCCGCGCCCTGGAGTTCAACTGCCGCATGGGCGATCCGGAAGCG
This sequence comes from Betaproteobacteria bacterium, assembly GCA_025355395.1. Lineage (GTDB taxonomy): Bacteria > Pseudomonadota > Gammaproteobacteria > Burkholderiales > Casimicrobiaceae > CAIWHR01. The sequence goes on along the minus strand of JANXZT010000064.1, from coordinate 3,905 downwards.
CAACCGATCATCGTTCGGCTGAAAACCGACCTCGTCGATCTTGTCGAGCACGCGGTGAACGGAACGCTGGACGCGGCCGAGGTGGAGTGGGATCGGCGCGCGGCGTTGGGCGTGGTGGTTGCTGCGGCCGGGTATCCGGACGCGCCGCAACAGGGCGCGCTCATTCATGGACTCGACGAAGTATCGCCAGACATGAAGGTGTTTCACGCCGGCACCCGAATCGTGCCCGAGGGCGTGGCGGTGGCGGGCGGGCGGGTTCTTTGCGTGACGGCACTGGGCGATTCGGTACGCCAGGCGCAGCGCTTGGCGTACGCGGCGATCGGGAAGATCCATTTTGACGGCATGCAATACCGCTCCGACATCGGGTATCGTGCGTTGGCGGCTCGCGCCACTTGCTGAGGATTACGAAAATGCGTGACGCAGGAGATCTGGATATCGTCGTCCCCGCGCAGGCGGGGACCCAATGCCGTCCGTCGAAAGACGCCGGGTTCCCGCCTGCGCGGGAACGACGGGAGTCTTGTGGCGGCCGTCACGCATTTCGGTAAACATCAATAAGCGCGATGGATGTCTTTGCTGCGCGCGACTACTTCAGCGGGCTGCAAGCGCGCATCGTCGCGAGCCTCGAAGCCGTCGATGGCCTGCCCTTCCAGCGGGACGAATGGACGCGGCCCGAAGGTGGCGGCGGGCTTACCCGTTGGATCGAGGAAGGCCGGGTCCTCGAGCGCGGCGGAGTCAACTTTTCGCATGTGCGCGGCGAACGCCTGCCGCCGTCGGCCACTGCCTCGCGGCCCGAAATCGCGGGCCGTGCCTGGGAAGCCATCGGGGTGTCGCTCATCCTCCATCCGCGCAATCCGCATGCGCCTACCGTGCATCTCAATGTGCGCATGTTCGTGGCCCACGCCGCGGTGGCCGATGAAACGGATGCATGGTGGTTCGGTGGCGGAATGGACCTCACGCCTTATTACGGCTACGAGGAGGACGCGGTCCATTTCCATCGTAGCTGCCGCGACGCCCTGGCGTCGTTCGGTGGCAACCTCCATCCGCGGTTCAAGCAGTGGTGCGACGAGTACTTCTATCTCAAGCATCGCGATGAGCCCCGCGGCATTGGCGGAATTTTCTACGACGATTTGCAGGACGGCGGCTTCGAGCGCTGCTTTGCCATCACCCGCAGCGTCGGCGACCATTTTCTTGCGGCCTACCTGCCGATATTGAATCGGCGCCAGGACACGCCGTATGGCGAGCGCGAGCGCGATTTCCAGGCCTACCGGCGCGGTCGCTACGTCGAGTTCAATCTGGTGTGGGATCGCGGCACGCTCTTCGGCCTGCAGTCCCATGGCCGCACCGAAGCCATCCTGATGTCGATGCCGCCGGTCGTCAAATGGCGTTACGACTGGCGCCCGACGGCGAACACACCCGAGGCGCGCCTCTATTCCGAATTCCTGACGGCGCGTGACTGGCTGGCTCAAGGTTAAGGAGTCCAGCCGTCCATGAACGTTCCCCCCGACCCGCATCTCGTCGAAGTCTGCGTATCCTCGGAGCCGGTTTTTGACGGCGCGCTGTTGCATGTCCGCCGCGACCACGTGCGCCTTCCTGATGGCAAGCTCGCCACCCGCGAATACGTCGTGCACCCCGGCGCGGTGGTGATGATTCCGGTGCGCGATGATGGCCGGCTCGTGGTCGAGCGGCAATATCGCTATCCGCTACGGCAAGTTTTTATCGAGTTTCCTGCGGGCAAGCTCGACGCGGGCGAAGACGCGCTTGATACGGCGCGCCGGGAGCTTCTCGAGGAAACCGGATACACCGCCACGACATGGACGCGTCTTGGTGTGATCCACCCGGTCATTTCGTATTCGACCGAAGCCATCGAGATGTACATCGCGCAAGGATTGAGCCACGTCGGCGCGCGGCTCGATGCCGGCGAGTTCCTGGAGATCATCGATCTCGGCGTGGACGAAATGCTCGCGTTGGTCGATGCCGGCGAGATCACCGATGCCAAGACCGTCGCGGCGTTGCTTCTTTACGCGCGTCGCTGCAGCGCGCCTTGATGATCGCACGCACCCTCGTGATCGCCGGGTGGGTGCAAGGCGTGGGCTACCGCGATGCGATGATTGTCGTGGCACGCGCGGCCGGCATTGCAGGATGGGTGTGCAATCGCCGCGATGGCACCGTGGAAGCGCGGGTGCAGGGAGACTCCGCTGCCGTGGCAAAAATCATCGCCTGGTGCCACCACGGTCCGCCGGCGGCGCGGGTAAGCGCCATCGAAGCAACAGCAGTCGAACCCGATTCTGCGTTGAATGATTTCGACTGGCGCGCAACGCGATAGGTGCGCTTCAATCGATGACCGGCGCCGCGCCCACCCCGAAAATGTCTTTCCATGCGGCGTACGAGGATCCAGCCCAGATCGGCAATACCAGCAACAAGGCGAGACCCATGGTGGCGAACCCGATCGCCAGCAGTACCAGTGACAGCCCGGCATAGACCAGGAGCGGCGCGGTGTTGAGCACGAATGCGTTCCAGCTGGCGAGGAAGGCGTCGCCGAATGCCACCGGCTCGAGCAGCACGTGCAACGGCACGAAGGCGACCGGCAATGATGCCAGTACGCCGATCGCATACACGCCGAGGATGGCCGGTGCCGTCAGCTCGTCGGTTCCCGCCTGCCCCAGCATGAGGTTTACGTCCGCAATCCACCACGCGGCGAAGGCCTCGGCGGCAAACGCGATGAGGCTCGCGACGACGATGGCCGCGATGGCGCCCGGTGGCGCCCGGAACGCACTGAACGCGTAACCCAGCCGCGGCGGGGCATGGCGGTCGGCTGCCGCGGCGGCGTAGAGCAGGCCGCACGCAAAAAGCGGAGCGAGCACCTTGCCCAGCAACGGCCAGGGGTCGGCCAGGAGTTGCAGCGCGAGCTCGGAGGCGAGGGTAACGAATGCCAGCCCGATCCATATTCCCGGCCGGCGCTTGAAAAGCCGTAGCGCATCTTCATACCAGGTGAGCGCGTGTTGCCACGGCACCGCATGCGCCCGCAGGTGCGGGCCGCTCGAAGGGGCCGGGAGCGGCACCAGGGGCAGCGGCGGGGGCGTCGGATTGGACATTGCTTGGTTCGGATCAGGCCGTTTCGCCGAGATACGCGGCGCGCACCGCAGGATCGTGCAGCAGCGTCTTCGCGTCTCCCGACAGCGTTATTTCGCCGGATTCCATGACGTAGCCGCGATGACTCACTTCAAGCGCGAGCTTGGCATTTTGCTCGATAAGGAGAATGGTGACCCCTTCTGCCGATACGGTGAGAATCGTCTCGAAAACTTTTTGCACCATGAGCGGGGCAAGGCCCATCGACGGCTCGTCCAGCAACAATAGCCTGGGCCGGGACATGAGCGCCCGGGCCATCGCGAGCATCTGCTGCTCGCCGCCGGAAAGCGTTCCCGCGGTTTGACGGCGGCGCTCCTTCAGGCGCGGAAAGAGGCCGAACGCGCGCTCCACATCCTGGCGTACTCCGGCCGCATCGACGCGCACGTACGCGCCCATCGCCAGGTTTTCCTCGATGGTGAGCGCGCCGAATACGCCGCGGCCTTCGGGCACCATGACCAGGCCCCGGCGCACGAGCTCGAACGGTGCCCGCCCGGTGATCACCTCGCCCGCATAGTGGACCGCGCCATGCTTGACCGGTTGCACGCCGCAGATCCCCTTGAGGGTCGTGGTCTTGCCGGCGCCGTTGGCGCCGATGAGACATACGAGCTCACCCGCGGCAACGGTGAGATCGATGCCCTTTACCGCCTGGATGCCACCATAGGCAACCTGCAGACCCGTGACCTCGAGCAATGCCTTGCTCATGTCGGCCGGATCCGCGCTCATTGTGCACCCTTGGCGCATCGCGCCGTCCCGCCAAGCGGGAGCGAGCCCTCCTTCGG
>JANXZT010000062.1 GCA_025355395.1 Betaproteobacteria bacterium | reverse complement strand
CTTCCTTGTAGCCAAGACCGGAATCCTTGATCCCGCCGAAGGGCGTCAGTTCCAGCCGGTAACCGGGCACTTCCCGCACATTCACCGTGCCGACGTGGAGCTCGGAAATGAACCGCGTGATGTAGTCGAGCCGGTTGGTGCACACCGCTGACGACAGGCCGTACGCCGTCGAATTGGCGATGCGGATGGCATCCTCGATGTCGCCGAAGCGAATGACGGGCGATACCGGTCCGAATGTCTCGAATTTCACAACCGGCATTTCGGGTTGCACATGATCGAGCACGGTGGGGGAATACAGCGCACCGCGGCGCACATTGCCGTGCAGCAGCTTTGCCCCCATGGCCACCGCCTCGAGGACGCGCGCCTCGAAGCTTCGCGCAGCGGGCTCGTCGATCACCGTCCCCATCTCCATCGCTTCGTCCATCGGATCCCCATGGGACCAGGCGCGGGTGCGCTCGAGCAACGCGGCCACGAAATCCTCGGCGACTCGCGCGTGCACGAGGATGCGTTTGACGGCCGTGCAGCGTTGCCCGGAGTTCTTGTAAGACCCCGCCGCGGCGAGGCCCGCCGCCTCGTCGATGTCGGCATCTTCCATGACGATGATCGGATCGTTGCCGCCGAGTTCGAGAATCTGACGCTTGTACACGGCCCTGCCGGCGATGTATTTGCCCACCGCCACGCCGCCGGTGAAGGTGACGAGGTCGACGTCCGGGTTGGTGAGCATCTCATCGGCGATCTCGCGCGGGTCCCCGGTCACCACCGAGAACATTGCGGGCGGCAAGCCGGCTTCGTACAGGACGTCAGCGAGTGCCAGGGCGGAGAGCGGTGTCTTCTCGGTCGGCTTCAACACCATCCGGTTGTTGGTGGCAATGGACGGCGCCACCTTGTGCGCCACCTGGTTCAGCGGATGGTTGAACGGCGTGATCGCCGAGATCACACCCAGGAGCGGCTCGCGCAATGTGTACACCTTGCGCCTCATGCCGTGCGGCGTGAGATCGCACGAAAACACCTGGCCATCATCGGTCAGGGCCGCGTTGCCGGCAAAGACGAACACATCGCAGGCGCGGCCCACTTCGTAGCGCGAATCCTTCTTGCACAGCCCCGCCTCGGCGGTAATGAGATCCGACAGCTCTTCGGTACGGCCGCGCATGATTTCCGCTGCGCAGTGAAGAACGCGGGAGCGCTCGAAGCGGGTCAGGGTCGGCTTGTACGCCTTGGCAATCGCGAAGGTACGGCGAATCTCCTCGACCGTTGCTTTGGGAACGGTGCCGACCACCGCGCCGGTATACGGGTTGTGGACATCGAGAGTTCGCGCGCCACCGACGAGCTCACCTGCGATGCGCATCTTCTCGTGCAGCACATGGCCCTGCCGCAATCCTTTGAGCTCGGTCATCATGTTCATGGTGGTGTTCGCGGCAGTGTTTACTGCAGGTAATTGAGGGCGAGGTCGAAGGCGTCGAAATTGCGCCACCGCCTTCCCACCGGCAGCGAACCGGGCCGCCGGTTGGCGATCAGCGGCACCCGCTGCTCCGACACGCCGCCATGCGATCGCAATGGGGCATCAAGCCCGGAAAGATCATGGCGCTCGCGGCTGGTCCCAAGCACGGTGAGCCGCTCCGACACCACCACGAGGTCGCCGACCCGATCCGGAGGCAACTCGAAGCGCGCGCACGCGTCGGTCCGGGTCAACGTCAACTCGACGCCGGGCAGTGCGGCGATCACGGTGGCGACCGCCGCGACCCGGTTGGCATCCGCAACATAAACCGTGGCGAACGATCCCAATGCGCCGTGGTGCACGACATAGGGATCGGTGATGGGCAGGATGACGCGTGTGGCCCCGGCACCGAGCGCGCGGTCGAGCGCGTCCTGCAAATACACGATATTGGGCCGGCCGAAGGCATCCGTCTTGGCATTCATGCCGTGGTCGGCGGTGAGCACGATCAATGCGCCGAGCGCATCGAGCTGCCCCAGATACCCATCCATCATGGCGTAGAAATCGTTGGCAACCGCGGTGCCCGGCGCGGCCTTGTGCTGCACGTAATCGGTGGTCGAAAGATAGATGATGTCGGGGCGCTCGCGCTCCATGAGCTTCACCCCGGACGCGAATACGAATTCGGAGAGTCCGGCGCTGTACACCGATGGCACCGCCATCCCGACCAGCGCGGGAACGTTGTCGATGCCATTCATCGCGTGGGTCGCCTCATCCGCCTTCTCGGCCGAAAAACAGATGCCGCGCAATTCATGACCGAGGAGGGCGCGGAGCTTGTCCTTCGCCGTGACCACGGCGACCTTCGCGCCCTGTTGGGCAAGCGCGGCGAGAAGGGTTCCCGAACGCAGGTACTTCGGGTCGTTCATCATGACTTCGGCACCGGCGTCGCGATCCCAGAAATAGTTGCCGCAAATGCCATGCACGGCTGGCGGCACGCCGGTCACGATCGAAAGATTATTGGGATTGGTGAACGATGGGATCACACAGTCTGCGGTAAGGCACACCCCGCGCTCGCGCAACGCCGCGAGAAACGGAGCGCGGCCCGAGGCAATCGCCTGATTGATGTATTCGGGCTCGCAGCCGTCGATGCACAAGACCGCCACCGGCTGCTTAGGCCAGGCGTAAGTGCGGCCGTTGGCGCGCACCGATGCGGGCGCGCTGCTCATCGGCTTTTCCGGGTGGTGGTGTCGCGCACGGGGGCAGCACTGGCCTTGTGCATGCGCTCCCGGCTCGCCATGACGTGCTCGTGCAGTGCCCGCGCCGCACCTTCGCCATCCGCTGCGGCAATGCGGTCCACGATCTGCCGGTGCTCCCGAGTGGAGGTCGGCAGCACGCCGTTTTGCGCCAGCGTCGTGCGCCGGAAAAGGCGCAGCTCGTTGACGAGGCGGCGATAGGTGGTGAGGAGCTTGGCATTGCCCGCGAGCTCGACCAGCCGATCGTGGAATTCCAGGTTGGCCTTGAGGTAGCCATCGACATCGTTGCGGGTGGCCGCTTTCTCCATCCGCGCGACGTGGCTGCGCAGCTCGCGCACGGCATCGGGGTCCGCACTGGCGGCGACCCGCCGTCCGACAAAGGCATCGAGCACGGCGCGAAGCTCGTAAATATTGTCCGCCTCTTCGACGGCGATCTGCCGCACATATACGCCCCGGTTCTTTTCCAGGCGCACGAGACCTGACTCTTCGAGGGCGCGGAACGCTTCGCGGACCGGACCGCGCGAAACACCGAGCAGGTCTGCGAGCGTGGCCTCATTGAGCTTGGCGCCGGGCGGAAGATCGCCGGCGAGGATCATGCGCTCGAGCTCACGCTGCACGAGTGCCGGGAGCGAGTTCGATTGCAGGAGGGCGATGCCGGCGGCGGGTGCTGCGAGCGGCGCGACCGCCGGAACCCGTGCCGGGCGGGTTCGAGTCGGAGCGGCCTCGCCACGCACGGAGTGGCTCCCCCTCCCGGTGCCACCCGCGGCGCGTGGAGTGGCCGGGGCCGGCTTCAACAACTTGAGCATGTGTGCCTCATGGTTGCGTATTGGACTGCGTCGGGTGTAGATTGTCAACAATCTGCAAAAGGTTCACCTCGCATCATGGCGTCCTGGGGCTTGCCCACGATGACCTCGGACTGGAATCGGAAATCCTGATCATGGGCGTCCCCGCGCGGAGCCGCATCGTCATCATCGGCGGCGGCGTCATCGGCTGCAGCATCGCCTATCACCTGGCCAAGCGGGGCGAGCGCGAGGTCGTGCTGCTCGAGCGGCTGCAGCTCACCCATGGCGCGACGTGGCATGCCGCGGGGCTCGTCGGCCAGTTGCGCAGCAGCAGCAACCTGACGCGATTGATGTGTTATTCGGCCGCGCTCTACGGCAAGCTCGAGGCGGAAACGGGGCAAGCCACCGGCTGGCACGGTGTGGGCAGCCTGCGTATCGCCTCGTCTGCCGCGCGCTGGCAGGAGCTCAAACGATCGGCGACGATGGCCAAGGGCTTCGGCTTTCACGTCGAGCTCGTCTCGGCGCTTGAGGCGCGCGACCTTTTCCCGTTGCTCGAGCTTAGCGGTGTGGTCGGTGCGGCCTGGATCGAGGACGACGGCTACGTCGATCCGACCAGCCTGACCAACGCGTACGCCGCGGGTGCACGCGCCGGCGGCGCGCAGCTGATCCAGGGCGTCACCGTCACGGCGCTCAAGAAACGCGGTCGGCGGGTGACGACGGTCGTCACCGATCAGGGCGAGATCGAAACGGAAAGCGTGATCAACGCCGGCGGCATGTGGGGGCGCGAGATTGCCGCGATGGTCGGCACGCGTGTTCCGGCGTGTGCAGTCGAGCATCAATATTTCGTCACCGAAAAGACGGAACGGATTCCCGCGGACCTGCCCACCCTGCGCGATCCCGACGGCAATTTTTACGTCAAACCGGAGCCCGGTGCGCTCGCCGTGGGAGGCTGGGAGTCGAACACCGTGGCGTGGGGTGCGGGCGGCATTGCGAAGGATTTCGGCCCGGAATTGCTGCAGCCGGACTTCGATCGCTTTGCGCCGCTGGCCGAAGCGGCGTCGGCGCGGATTCCGTTGCTGAACGAGGTGGGCATCCGGCAGCTGATCAACGGCCCGATCCCGATCACGCCGGACGGCGAGCCGATCATCGGATTGAGTCCCGAGCTCGACAACTTTTACCTCTGCTGCGGCTTCACCTCCGGGATCGCCGCGTCGGGCGGCGCCGGTTGGGTAACGGCAAACTGGATCGTCGACGGCGACCCTGGCATGGACCTGTGGCCGTTCGATGTGCGCCGCTTCGGCACGCCGCACTCGGCCCGACAATTCATGTACGAGCGCGCCGTCGAAAGCTATGGCCGCTATTATTCGATCGCGTGGCCGACGCACGAGCCTAAATCGGGCCGCGACGCGCGCCGGAGCCCGCTGCATGCCACCCTTGGCCGCGCCGGCGCGGCTTACGGCAACAAGTTCGGCTGGGAGCGTCCCAACTGGTTCGCACCCATGGGCACGCCCGCGGTCGACCCACCCTCGTTCGAGCGCGGGCCGGCTTTCGACGCGGTCGGCGTCGAGCACCGCGCCGTGCGGGAGCGCGTCGCCTTGATCGACATGAGCTCATTCTCCAAGTACGAGGTGCGCGGCCCGGGCGCGCTGGCGTTGCTGCAGAAGTTGGCCGTCAACGATCTCGATCGCGCAGTCGGCACCATCGTTTATACGCAGTTATGCAACGAGCGCGGCGGCATCGAGGCCGACGTGACCATTACACGCCTTGCCGAAGACCGCTTCTATTTCGTCACCGGCAGCGCGTTCGGTGTGCGCGACCGATCGACGATCGAGCGGCACTTGCCGGCCGACGGCAGCGTCGAAATCGTCGAGCACACATCGGCGAAAGCGGTGCTCAACCTCTGCGGCCCGCGGTCGCGCGAGGTGCTCGGGCAACTCACCGCGGCGCCCCTCGACAATGAGCGGTTCCCCTACATGAGCGCGCGCGAAATCGATATCGGTTACGCGCCGGTGCTCGCGTTGCGGGTGACCTACCTGGGCGAGCAGGGCTTTGAGCTGCATGTTCCGGTGGAGTATGCCCTGTACCTGTACGAGCGGTTGTGGGCGGCCGGGGAGCGCCATGGCATCGCCAATGTGGGCTACCGCGCGATCAACGGCCTGCGCCTCGAGAAGCACTATCTCGTCTGGGGCGCGGACATCACGCCGGATTACAATCCGTACGAGGCCGGGCTGGGCTTTTGCGTCGCCCGGGACAAGGGCGATTTCCTGGCGCGGGCGGCGCTGGCCGACGTGAAGGCCAAGGGGCCGAAACAGAAGCTCGCATGGTTCACAGCACCCGGCGAGATCTCCATGTTCGGCGGCGAAATCGTGCTTGTGGGGGAACGAATGCTGGGCCGCGTCACCAGCGCCGGCTACGGCTATACCGTTGACCGCAATATCCTCTGCGCCTACCTTGCCGCCGACGAGCCGGCGCATCCCGAATACGCGGTTGAAGTGATGGGGGTGCGCTACCCGGCGCTGCGCCACACGCGGCCGCTGTACGATCCGCAGCGCAAAGCCATTCTTGCCTGATCGCGGTTCGCGACTTGTGCAGAGGTTCCTTAAGGCGTTGCTTTTTGATTGCCACCGCTTCCATACCGTCAGGAGCCCATCATGTCCCCTCTGGCCCCCGAACTCGACACCCTCCTCGGTTCGCGCCGCGACGGCCACGGCCTGCCGCGCGCGTTCTATCACAACGATGCCCTCTATGCGCTCGAGATGCAGAAGATCTGGTACGGCGGGTGGCTCTTCGCCGGCTTTGCGTTCGAGATGCCGAAACCCGGCGACTTCCTGACCTTCACCGTCGATTCCACTCCGGTGCTCCTGATCCGTGACGACCAAGGCGAGGTGCGCGCGTTCCACAACGTCTGCCGCCACCGCGGCACGCAGCTCTGCCGCACCGATGCCGGCCATGTCCGTGCCATCGTTTGTCCGTATCACAGCTGGACTTATTCACGCCAGGGCGATCTCATCGCCTGCCAGGGGATGCACGATGGCGTTGACAAATCGGCGCTGGGGTTGCGGCGGCTGCACGCCGAGGTCTGCGCCGGGCTGATCTACGTGTCGCTCTCCGAAGCGCCGCCGGACTTTGCGCCACTGCGCGCCGAGTTCGAGGCGGCTGCGCGGCCGCAGGGTTTCGACCGCGCGAAGATCGCCCGGATCACCGACTACGATGTGGAATCGAACTGGAAGCTCGTCTGGGAGAACAACCGGGAATGTTTTCACTGCGTCGGTCGCCACCCGCAATACGTCAAGGCGAACTTCGATGTCTACGAGGAGGAATATGCGAGCGACGCGATCCGGCAGAAGATGGCGGCCGCGGTCGAACGGACCCAATCGAAGTGGGCCTTGCAAGGCATTGCGATCACGCACACCCACGGCGGCTTGGCACCGTTCCCGGACCCCGATCACGACCTGTGGTTCGCTGCCGATCGCACCGTGCTGGTCGAGGGCTTCGACACGGAGTCGATGGACGGCCAACGGGTCGCGCCGCTGATGGGCGATTACCGGGACGCCGACGTCGGCGTGCTGCGGATGCGCAGCATGCCGAATTTCTGGGTCCACGCGAGCTGCGACCACGCGGTCGCGGCGCGGCTGTTGCCGGCCGGGCCACGGACGACCAAAGTCCGCGCTTACTGGCTGGTGCGCGACGATGCGCGCGAAGGCGAGGACTACCAGCTCGACCAGCTGCTGCCGTTCTGGCAACTCACCAACGAACAGGACTGGGATATTTGCAAGTGGCAGCAGAAAGGGGTCGATTCCATCGGCTATCAGCCGGGGCCGCTGTCGCAGCGCAAGGAATACAACGTGGATGCATTCATTCGGTGGTATCTGAAGCAGATGCACTCCGGCGGTCGGGACGCCGCGGCGCGCCCGCTCACTCGCGTCGCCTGATCGGTGGCTTGCGATTGCCTCGCGGGCGGTGTAGATTGTCAACAATCTGCAATCGGCACGGGGTAGTCTTGGCGAACCCGGCCGCGCGCGGATGACCGTGTCGTGGCAGGTGGGCGGCCTTGGATACCCGTGCCGGACGTTGCCCACGATGGCGGAGGCGCGTAGCATCGTCGCACGCCGTTCCGTCGCGCGCTTGCAGCGTCCTCTTCTGAATCGCGCCGCCTGAAAATTTTTACCAACCCGTTCGCACAAGGAGCACATCGATGAAATCGCACCGAGGCAATCGTTGGCTGTCGTCAATCCTCGCCACCGCGGCGTTCGCGGTGCTCGCGAGCGGGCCGGCGTCCGCCCAGAAAACGCAGTTGCTCGTGTACACGGCACTCGAGGCTGATCAGATGAAGGCCTACGCCGATGGCTTCTACAAGGTCGTACCGGACGTCGAAATCCAATGGGTCCAGGATTCGACAGGTGTGATCACGGCGCGGCTGCTCGCTGAAAAGGCCAATCCCCAGGCCGATGTCATCTGGGGTCTGGCGGCGACAAGTCTCGTCCGATTCGAGACGGATGGCATGCTGCAGCCGTACTCGCCGGCGGGGCTTGCCAGCATCAAGTCCGGGTATCGGGACAGCAAGAATCCGACTTATTGGTGGGGCATGGACGTGTGGGGTGCCACCGTCTGCTTCAACACGGTCGAGGCGGCAAAGATGAACCTGCCCAAGCCCGAAACCTGGCAGGACCTGACCAAGCCGGTCTACAAGGGCAAGATCGTGATGCCCAATCCGGCGTCGTCGGGAACGGGTTATCTCGACGTGACCTCCTGGCTGCAGATCTTCGGGGAGCAGGGCGGCTGGAAGTTCATGGACGGGCTCCACGAGAACATCGCGCAGTACGTGCACTCGGGCAGCAAGCCGTGCGTGCTCGCGGGCAATGGCGAGTTTCCAATAGGCATTTCATTCGAGTACCGCGCCAATACGATCAAGGCCAAGGGCGGACCGATTGACTTGATCTTCCCGAAAGAGGGACTGGGCTGGGATCTCGAGGCTTTCGGCATCATGAAGACGACCAAGAAGCTCGAAGCGGCAAAGAAACTTGCCGATTGGGCGTCGACCAAGCCAGCGATGGAGCTCTACGCCAAGAACTACGCCATTGTTGCGATACCGGGTGTTGCGCAACCGTTGCCCAACATTCCCGCCGACTACGAGACACGGCTGGTGAAGAACGACTTTGTGTGGGCCGCCAACAACCGGGACAAGATTCTTGCGGAGTGGATCAAGCGCTACGACGTCAAGTCCGAACCGAAGAAGTAACGTCTGCATGTTCCACCGCGCCCCGCATCCCGCGGGGCGCACTTCATCAGGGACCCCACGGCGTGACTGATGACTCCTACCTGCGGCTCGCGGGCATACACAAGAGCTTCGGCAAATTCGAGGCGTTGAAGGACATCGCACTGGAAGTCCGGCGCGGCGAGCTCATGGTATTCCTGGGGCCGTCGGGCTGTGGCAAGACCACGCTGCTACGGATCATCGCGGGACTCGAAACGCAGGACACGGGAACGATTCATCAGGACGGCCGCGACATTTCGCGGCTGCCCCCAATACAGCGCGACTACGGCATCGTCTTCCAGTCCTACGCGCTGTTCCCGAACCTCACGATTCGCGCCAACGTCGCGTACGGACTCGTCAACCGGCGGCAGGCGCGCGGCGCGATTGCGAAGCGCGTCGCGGAGCTCTTGAATCTCATCGGATTGCCGGACGCCGGTCCAAAATACCCGGGGCAGCTTTCCGGCGGTCAACAGCAGCGGATCGCGCTTGCCCGCGCGCTTGCAAGCGCGCCGGGATTGCTGCTGCTGGACGAACCGTTGTCGGCGCTCGATGCGCTCGAGCGCGTGCGGCTGCGCGGTGAAATACGCGCGCTGCAGCAGCGGCTGGGTGTGACGACAGTGATGGTCACGCACGATCAGGAGGAAGCGCTGTCGATGGCCGACCGCATCGTGGTCATGTGCACCGGTCACATCGAGCAGGTCGGCACGCCGCGCCAAGTCTACGAAGCGCCAGCTACGCCGTTCGTCGCCGACTTTGTCGGCAAGATCAATGTCCTCCCGGCCGTGGCGGAAGGCGGAGGACAATTCCGCGTCGGTGAGGTCTCGCTGGCAGTCGCGCGTCCGGACATCGTAGCCGGCACATTCGTGAACCTCTACCTGCGCCCGGAGGAGATCGCGTTGAATGCCGCCGGCGGTGTCAACGGCAATACGCTCGGCGCGCGGATCGCCAAGGTCGAATTTCTGGGGGCCTTCTGCATGGTGGGGCTGACGCTCGACGCCAAGGGCGCACCGGCGCTGGTCGCCAATGTGCCGCGCCACGACGTCGACTCCGGGCGGATGGCGGCAGGTCAGGCCGTGAGGGTGAGTCTGCCTCCCGACGCACTGCGCGTTCTCGGCTAGCCGGCCTGTGAGCGCTCCCGCCGTCGCGCTCCCGGGGCCCGTCGCACGGGCCATGACCCGCCAGCGCGTGCATTGGCAAGACCGGTTGGCGCAAGTGCTGTTGCTCGGATGCTGCGCGCTGCTCGCGCTGTTCCTGCTCGGACCCATGGCGACGATCCTGATCAAGAGCGTCCAGGACAAGTCCGGCGCGTTTGTAGGGTTGATGCAATTCCGGGATTATTTCGCCACGCCGGCATTGAAAAGCTCGATCTGGAACACGTTCTGGGTTGCCATCGTAGTGACCGGGATCACGATCCCGCTCGCGTTTGCCTACGCGTATGCGCTCACGCGCTCGTGCATGCGCGGGAAGATCACCTTTCGCGTCATCGCGCTGACGCCGATTCTCGCGCCTTCGCTGCTGGCGGCCATTTCATTCATTCAGTGGTTCGGCAACCAGGGTGCACTGAAATGGCTGCTGCATGGCGCCTCCATTTACGGCCCGCTTGGCATTATCGTCTCCGCCATTTACGCGACGTTTCCGCATGCGCTGATGATTGTCCTGACCTCGCTGCTTCTGACCGACGGCCGGCTCTACGAGGCGGCGGAATCACTGCGCACCCCGACCTGGCGCAAGTTTTTCACGATTACCCTGCCCGGTGCGAAATTTGGGTTGGTCAGCGCAACAATGGTCGTGTTTTCGTACACCGTCAGCGATTTCGGTATTCCGAAGGTGATCGGCGGCAATTTCAACGTGCTGGCGGTCGATATTTACAAGCAGGTGATTGGCCAGCAGAACTTCAACAAGGGCGCGGTGGTGGGCCTCGTGCTGCTATTTCCGGTGCTGGTCGCGTTCATCGTCGACTGGATCATGCAGGGCCGCCAGCAGGCGCAATTCTCAGCGCGCGCGGTACCTTATGCACCGAAGCCCGCGCCGTGGTTCGATCGGACGATGTTCCTGTTCTGTCTCGTCGTCGCGCTGCTGCTGCTCGCGGTGCTGGGCATGGCGGTCTACACGTCGTTCATCAAGTTCTGGCCCTACGACAAGTCGATGAGCCTGCGCCATTACCAGTTCGGGCTGATCGACGCAGGTGTCTTCGATTCCTATCTCAACAGCCTGAAGATGGCGCTATTGGTGGCGCTCGGCGGCACGATGTTCATTTTCGGTTGCGCCTACCTGCTCGAGAAGACCCGGGGTGTGCCGTTGCTCAAGGCGGCCGTGCGGCTCCTCGCGGCCGTCCCGATGGGTGTCCCTGGCATGGTGCTGGGCTTGGGCTACATCCTTTTCTTCAACGACCCGGACAACCCGCTGAACGGACTCTACGGCACGCTCGGGATCCTGGTGTTCTCGACGGTTGTCCACTACTACACATCGAGCCATCTGACGGCAGTGACGGCGTTGAAGGCGCTCGACAACGAATTCGAGGCGGTCTCGGCCTCACTCAAGGTGCCGTTCTACAAGACGTTTTTCCGGGTGACCGTCCCGGTGTGCCTGCCCGCGATCCTCGATATCGGACGTTACCTGTTCGTCAATGCGATGGTCACGATCTCGGCGGTCATTTTCCTGTACACGCCGCAGACCCGATTGGCCTCGATCGCGATCCTGAGGCTCGACGAGTTCGGTGAAATCGGGCCCGCCGCGGCCATGGCGACGTTGATCGTGGCCACCTCCACGGCCATCTGCCTTGTCTACGCCGTGCTGACGCGGTTCATCGTTACGCGTACGCAGGCGTGGCGGACGCCGGTGGTTCTTTGACTCGCACGACGCACCCAACTAAGGAAATGCCATGAGCCTCCATTCCCGCGATCCGATTCTTCTGACCCCCGGTCCCATCACGACCTCGCTCGCGACAAAGACGGCGATGTTGCGCGACTGGGGTTCGTGGGACGCCTCATTCAATGCCGTGACCGCAAGGGTGCGGGCGGCGCTCACAGCGATCGTCAACGCAGCCGAGACGCACGTCTGCGTGCCGCTGCAGGGAAGCGGTACCTTTTCCGTGGAGGGGGCGGTCAATACCCTGGTACCGCGCGACGGCCACGTTCTGGTACTTATCAATGGCGCGTACGGCAAGCGGCTCGCACGCCTCACCGAGATGATGGGTCGCAAACTGACCTGTTTCGAAACGGCCGACGATGTCCCGACCAGGGCGGCCGACGTGGCGGGCCTGCTCGACCGCGACGCGAGCATCAGTCACGTGGCGCTGGTCCATTGCGAAACCTCCACCGGCATCCTGAACCCGCTTGCAGAAATTGCGGCGGTCGTGGCGCAACGCGGAAAAAGCCTCATTGTCGACGCCATGAGCTCCTTCGGTGCGCTGCCCATCGATGCCCGCGTCACGCCCTTCGATGCGCTGATCGCGGCGTCGGGCAAGTGCGTCGAAGGTCCGCCGGGGATGGGCTTCGTCTTCGTGCGCAAGAGCGTGCTGGAGCGCTGCGCCGGACAATCGACCTCGCTTGCGCTCGATCTCCACGACCAGTGGGTGTACATGGAAAAGACCACTCAATGGCGGTATACGCCGCCCACGCACGTAGTGGTGGCGTTGGATACGGCCCTCAGTCAGTTTCAGGAGCAGGGCGGTCAACCGGCGCGGCTTGCCCGCTACACCGCCAATTACCGGACACTGATCGCCGGCATGGCCGAGCTGGGTTTTCGCCCGTTCCTCGACCCGCGCATTCAGGCGCCGATCATCGTCACGTTCCACGCCCCGCCGGACCCGAAGTACGGCTTCAAGGAGTTCTACGAGCGCGTGCGCGACAAGGGTTTCATCCTGTATCCGGGCAAGTTGACGCGGGTCGAGACGTTTCGCGTCGGTTGTATCGGCGCGATTGGGCCCGACGAGATGCGGCATGCAGTGAATGCCATGCGCGATGTCATTACCGAGATGGGGATACGGCAGGTGAGCCCGCGCGACGCGGCGGCACGGGTTGCCGCCTAAGCGCTGCTGCCCATCTCGAGGGAAGACACGCGCAACGCCACCAACGGCAAATAATGCGGCGAATCGGCGTGAATCGCACCGTGCCGGATGAGGCAATCCAGGATCACGAGACTCGCATCCGCAGTCGTCTGGAGCGGACCTTCGACGTGCGCGATCAGCGCGGCAGCTTCGGCAAATGTCACCAGCCGGTGATCGACCGCTTCCCCATCGACACCGTTCGGCGTGAAATTGTCTGCAAGCCGAACGTCGTGGACAAAAATCACTTCGCGCTGCAAGCCATCCGGTTGCTCGCGACATAGCTGCACCGCGCCCACGGGTCGCGCCCGCGCGGCGACGGATGCCGCGATGCCGGCTTCCTCCCAGGCTTCGCGGCGCACGGTTTCCGCCACTGAGGTGCCCGCGCGGATACCACCTCCGACTAGGTTGTCGAGCTGTCCGGGATCGATCGATTTATCCGGGCTGCGGCGCGCGAGCCACATAGAATGATCATCGTCGCGCCCGACCAGTCCGTTGACATGCGCCGCGTAAGTGACGATGCCAAAAAATCGGGCGGCCGCACGCTCGATCTGAAACAGCACCGGCCCTCCGAACGCCGGCGCCACCGCATACGCTTCGTTGCGCCATTGCGTAAGCAGGCCTTCCGTCGCCAGCGAGCGCACGACGGCGTCGAGTGCTGCCGTCCGCGCGTGTTCCGAGCCGAGCGTGTGAACGAGCTCGATGGCGCGCTCCCCCACGGTGAAGACGTCGGAAAATCTCGAAAGGCGAGCCGCGCGCTCGGGCGTCAACCACCCTGCGGCGTAACCCTCCACCAGCAACGGAAGACAGGCGACGCTCGGTCGCGCGAGCGCAGTCGAGAGCCGCGCCAGAATTGCAGCAAGCAAGGAAGCGTCGATCACTGCGCGGATTCTATCGGGTAGACTCAGGCCCTGCAAAAAAAGGAGCGGGCATGACCGCGCAAATCATCGACGGTAAGGCGCAGGCGCAGCGTCTGACCGCAACTCTCACCGAGCGCGTGGCAGCTCGCCGCGCACAGGGCAAGCCTACACCGGGCCTCGCCGTGGTGTTGGTGGGAGAGAATGCCGCGTCACAGGTGTACGTGCGCAGCAAGCGCCGCACATCGGAGAACGCGGGGATGCAGTCCTTTGCTTTCGACTTGCCGGTCGAAACATCACACGAGGCATTGATCGCGGTGATCGATCGGCTCAATGCCGATCCGGCCGTGCACGGCATTCTGGTGCAGTTGCCGCTGCCCAAGCATGTCGATACCGAAGCGGTGACCGAGCGGATCGATCCCAGGAAGGATGTCGACGGGTTTCACCCCTACAACATCGGACGGCTGGTGCTGAAGCGCCCGACCTTGCGGCCGTGCACGCCGTACGGCTGCATGACCTTGCTGCATTCGACCGGCGAAGACCTGGTCGGCAGGCACGCCGTCGTGATCGGGCAGTCCAACATCGTTGGCCGGCCGATGGCGCTCGAGCTTCTGATGGCACGATGCACGGTCACCATCTGCCACTCGGCGACGCGTGATCTGCCCGGCCTGGTGCGCCAGGCCGACATCGTGGTGGCGGGAGTCGGCAAGCCCAATCTTGTGCAAGGAGACTGGATCAAGGCGGGCGCGATCGTCATCGACGTGGGCATCAACCGCACCGCCGACGGCAAGCTATGCGGCGATGTGGATTTTGTCGCGGCCAGGGAGCGCGCGGGATGGATCACGCCGGTGCCAGGCGGGGTGGGACCGATGACGATTGCTACATTGCTTGCCAATACGCTGCGCGCGGCGGAATTGCAGGATTCCTGACGGTTAGCCGACCGAGACGGGCGGGCGCGCGCGAGACGCGGCCCCGCCACGGTGCCCCATGCTGACCAACGTGAATGTGCAGCCGCTGACGATCACCGTCGACGACACGCAAAGCGTCTCCGGGCTGCTGCAAACAACTGCGAAGGCGCGCGCCTGCTACGTCATGGCGCACGGCGCTGGCGCGGGCATGACGCACCCGTTCATGGCGGCGGTCGCGGACGGATTCGCCGAGCGCGGCATCGCCACGCTGCGCTACCAGTTTCCTTATATGGAGCGAGGCTCGAAACGGCCGGACGCGCCCAAAGTCGCCCAAGCCGCCGTACGCGCTGCCGTCGGCGAGGCAGCACGTCGGCTACCGGGGCTTCCACTTTTCGCCGGTGGCAAGTCCTTCGGCGGCCGCATGACGTCGCAGGCGCAAGCGGCCGCACCGCTGGCCGGCGTCCGCGGCCTCGTGTTTTTCGGGTTTCCCCTGCACCCGGCCGGACACCCCTCGGAGGAGCGCGCCGCGCATCTCGCCGCGGTGCAGGTTCCGCTGCTGTTCCTGCAGGGAACGCGCGACGAGCTCGCCGACCTCACTCTGCTGCAAGCCCTTGGCGACAAGCTCGGTACGCGCATGAGGCTCGAGCGGTTCGAGCACGCCGATCACTCGTTTCACGTGCCCGCGCGCACTGGCCGTACGGATGCTGACGTCAGGGTCGACATGCTCGATCGCTGCGCCGCCTGGATCGCCACGACGCTCGGGCGCTGAGCTTCGATCCGCAGGATGGCAAAACAGTAGTGAAGCTCGCCCCGTCACTCACTTCTGGCGGGGCGCCT
>JANXZT010000058.1 GCA_025355395.1 Betaproteobacteria bacterium | reverse complement strand
ACTTGCCATTGGGCGAACGGAAGATCAGGCTCGAGATCACACCACCCACGAGTGATCCCCCGATACCGAGGAGCGCTGTGTACCAGAATCCCAGCCCGTCCATGCCCGGCATGATCGCCCTGGCGATCAGCCCGACAATGAAGCCGACAATGATGGTCCATACGATGCTCATGATGCCCATGTGGAGTCCCTTTCCAGGATGCGGATGTGCCGCGCTCGCCTGCGTCCGGCGTGGTGGTCGCGATGCTACCACGCGCTTTTCCGGTCTTCCTTCGCCGGGGGCGTTGTAAGCACCGGACCCGACGCGCGACTCATCGCCATGGCTACCTTTCGATCGACCTGTTTGATGCTCGCTTGCCTGACCGTGCTGGCTGCGGGCCAGCCGGCGCTTGCGGCCGCCGGTGCACCGGGCGCTTGTCACGCGGCGAGCGGCCCCGGCACGTTGCCTCTGGTCGAGCTTTTCACATCGGAAGGCTGCAGCAGCTGTCCGCCGGCCGACCGCTGGCTATCCAAAACCTTTCCTCCGGGGACGAAGGCTCCGCCCCACGCCGCGGTGCTCGCGTACCACGTCGACTACTGGGACCAGCTCGGCTGGCGCGATCGCTTCGCCAACGCGGTGTACACCGAACGGCAGTACGCGGCGATGCGCGTCAACCATGCCCGTGTCGTTTACACCCCGCAAGTGCTTCTGCAAGGTCGCGATCGCGGCATCTGGCAAGACACCTCGGCGCGAAACGGGCTGCACGCGCTCGCGGAAACGCCGCCGCGGGCGCGCATTGCCTTGGATGTGCGCCATGAGTCCGATGGTATTGCAATCGATGTCGATGCCACCAGCCTGACACGTTCTGGGAAGCCGGTCGTGATCCTGGCATTGACCGAGAGCGGACTTGGCTCCGAAGTCCGCGCCGGGGAAAATGCCGGCGTTCGTCTGACGCACGATCACGTGGTGCGCGCGTTCGAGACGGGCCCCGCCTTCGACCCGCAAGGCAAGGCAAGCGGCACGGTACGCCTGCCGTTGCCGCGTGAGCGCGGCCGAGACGCTTTGATCGTCGCGTTCGTGCAGGACCGCTCCACCGGCGAGGTGCTGCAGTCGATCGTGCTGCCGCTCTGCCCGCCCTCTTGAGCGTGGCCGCATAGGCGGCTAGCTTGCGAGGGCGAACGCTTACTGCACGACTTGCGCGAGCGCTCCGGTGCGATACTTCCTGGCGATGACATCCAGCGGCTTGGCCTTGATCTTTCCGGCCATGCCCGCGGCGCCGAATTGCTCGTAGCGCTCTTTGCAGATGGCTTTGGCCGCAAGCATTGCGGGCTTGTTGTACTCGCGCGGATCGAACTTCGACGGGTTCTCGGCCAGAAAGCGGCGGATCGCGGCGGTCATCGCGAGCCGGATGTCGGTGTCGATGTTGGCCTTGCGCACGCCGTGCTTGATGCCTTCCTGGATTTCCTCCACCGGAACGCCATAGGTTTCCTTCATGTCGCCACCGTACCGGCGAATCTCGGCCAGGATCTCCTGCGGCACCGACGAGCTGCCGTGCATCACGAGATGCGTGTTCGGAATGCGCCGGTGGATCGCCTTGATCCGGTCGATGGCGAGGATGTCGCCGGTGGGCTTGCGCGAAAACTTGTAGGCGCCGTGCGAGGTGCCGATCGCAACATCACCAAATGCCCTTGGACCGAAACCGCGCGTTCGCTTAGCCGCGGCTTTCGCCGACCCGCACGATCTTCAAGGTATTGGTGCCGCCGGATTTTCCCATCGGCTCGCCGATCGTCAGCACGATGAGATCCCCGGGATGCACCTGCCCGCTCGCCACCAGACGCTCTTCCGCCCCGCGCAATACGGCATCGCGGTCTTCGCTTTGCTCGAAAAAAAGCGGCCGCACGTTGCGGTAGAGCGACATCTTGCGCTGGGAGGCGATTTCCGGGGTGAGGGCGTAGATCGGGCAGCCCGAGTCGTGGCGCGACATCCACAACGCCGTCGAGCCAGACTGGGTGAGCGAGGCAATGGCCGTCGCCTTCAGGTGATAGGCCGTGAACAACGCGCCCATGGCGATCGACTGGTCGATGCGCGTGAACGTGCGATTCAGGAAATCGCGATCGAGCTCGACTTCATCGGACTTCTCCGCTTCGAGGCAAATCTGCGCCATCGTCTCGACCGTCTCGACCGGAAACTTTCCGGCTGCCGTCTCTGCCGAGAGCATCACTGCGTCGGTGCCGTCGAGGACCGCATTGGCGACGTCGGAAACCTCCGCCCGGGTCGGAACCGGGTTGTTGATCATCGACTCCATCATTTGTGTCGCCGTGATCGTCAGCTTGTTGCGTTCGCGGGCGAGCTTGATCATCCGCTTTTGCAGCCCTGGCACGGCGGCATTGCCGACCTCGACCGCGAGGTCACCGCGCGCGACCATGATGCCGTCGGACGCCTCGATGATCTCCTCGAGCGCTGTGATCGCTTCGGCCCGCTCGATCTTCGCGAGCAGCAGCGCGCGGCTGCCCGCGGCGCGCAACAGCTGGCGCGCCATGTACATGTCTTCCTTGTTCTTGGGGAACGAGACGGCGAGGAAATCGGCCTGGATCTGGGCGGCCGTCTTGATATCGTCCATGTCCTTGGCGGCGAGCGCCGGCGCGGTGAGGCCGCCGCCCAAGCGATTGATGCCCTTGTTGTTGGAAAGCGTTCCGCCAAGCACCACGCGGGTCACGATTTCCGTGCCGCGCACGGCCTCGACGTTGAGCTTCAGAAGTCCATCATTGAGCAGGAGCACCGCACCCGGCGCCACATCGTGGACGAGCTCCTTGTAATCGAGTCCCACGCGCTCCGAGTTGCCGACTTCGCATGTCGCATCGAGAATGAATGTCTGTCCGGGCTCGAGTTGCACCCGACCTTCGGCAAACTTGCCGATGCGAATCTTCGGGCCCTGCAGGTCGACCATCACGCCGACCTCCCGCCCGAGCTTTTGCGCCAAGCCGCGCACCAACTCCGCGAGCACGACGTGATCGGCCGACTTCCCGTGCGAAAAATTGAGGCGGACGACATCGACGCCCGCCGCCAGAACGCGGGCGAGCATCTCCGGGGTATTGCACGCCGGCCCGAGGGTGGCGACGATCTTGGTGTTTCGCTGCACGGATGAATTCAATATGAAGCAAAGCGGCAATGGTACGTGATTTTCGTGCGCCGCTCGATTCACGCCAGCGTGAGCGATCGCATCCGGCCCCTCGGCTATCAGCCGTTCGCTCGCGTTTCCAGGATGCCTACGGCGGGAAGTGTCCTGCCCTCCAGAAACGCGAGGAACCAGCATCGACCGCTCCCGCTCATCCGCTTGCGTTCATCAACGCTACCGTCGTATCCAGCATTCGGTTTGAAAATCCCCACTCATTGTCATACCAGGCGGAGACCTTGACGAGTCGGCCCGACACTTTGGTGAGCGTGGAATCGAACGTCGACGAAGCCGGGTCGTGGTTGAAGTCGATCGACACCAGCGGTGCCTGGTTGTACTGCAGGATGCCGGCAAGGGGTCCGGTTTCCGACGCGGCCTTCATGATCGCGTTCACTTCGCCCACACTGGTATCGCGCGCGGCGATGAAGGACAGATCCACGATCGAGACGTTGATCGTGGGCACGCGGATGGCATAACCGTCGAGCTTGCCATTGAGCTCCGGCATCACCAGCCCCACCGCGACGGCGGCGCCGGTTTTGGTCGGAATCATGCTCATCGTGGCCGATCGGGCGCGCCGCAGATCCTCGTGATACACATCGCTTAGCACCTGGTCGTTCGTATAGGCGTGGATGGTGGTCATGAGTCCGGTGACGAGGCCGATCTTCTCGTGCAGCGGCTTGACCATCGGCGCGAGGCAGTTCGTGGTGCATGACGCGTTCGAGATGACGGTGTACGAGGCCTTCAACGTCTGGTGATTGACGCCGTAGACGACCGTGGCGTCGACGTCCTTGCCACCGGGGGCGGAGATGATCACCTTCCTCGCGCCCGCCTTCAGATGCGCGCCGGCCTTCTCCTTGGTGGTGAAGAGTCCGGTGCATTCGTGGACCACGTCGACTCCGAGCGTTCCCCACGGCAGCTGCGCGGGATCGCGTTGGGCAAATACCTTGATGCGATCGCCGTCGACCACCATGGCGTCGCCATCGACTTCGACCTTGCCCGGAAACTTCCCGTGCACCGTGTCGTATCGCGTCAGGTGCGCGTTGGTCTCGGCATTGCCGAGATCGTTGACGGCAACGATCTGGAGATCGTGTTTCTTGCCGCCCTCGTAATGGGCGCGAAGAATGTTGCGGCCGATGCGGCCATAGCCATTGATGGCGACTTTTATGGTCATTGGTTCTCCGAAGTCATTGCATTTGATCAGTTTTGGGTAACGGATTTTACCGCGCCGGCAGCCCGCTGACCGGCGACCTGACGCGGCGAGGCGTCTCCCTAATGTCCGAGCACCGCACGCGCTGCCTCGGCCACGTTCTCGATCGTGAACCCGAAGTGTTCATTGGAGAGGGGTCCATCCGGTAGGCGCATCGCTTAAGGCAAAGCGACAAGGTGGTTGCGAGGCAGCGAGAGACCAATGCGCTGGCCGCGCGTGCAGCGAACAGCCAAAAATTATCGCGTGAATGGACCGTTTGTGCAATAATCGCACGTTTGATGTCCGGCCTTGCCGTGACCATGTGGGGTGCCCTTCTGCCCGCGCGAGCGGGGGCGGGGCTTTTTATTTGTTTTCGCCACAGCGGGGGACGACGAATGGACGGAATCCATCTGTTAGGCGAATGGTACGGCTGCCCTGCCCACACGCCTGAATTCACGCGCGCACAAGCACTGCGCGCAGCCTGTCTCAAAGCGACGGAAGAAGCCGGGCTTACGGTCGTCGGCGAGTCGTTCCATCAGTTCGAGCCGCAAGGCGTCACCGGCACGGTGTTGCTCGCCGAGTCGCATCTTGCCATCCACACCTGGCCTGAACACGGTTTCGTGACCGTGGATGTGTACGTGTGCAATTACCAGATGGACAACAACGCCAAGGCCGAGGCACTCTTCCGGGCCCTCGAGAAGGTGCTCAAGCCCTCTCGCACCAAGTTTCATTCCATCCACCGCGGCGGCAAGAATGGGTGAGACGCCGGATGCTTCGGCCAACGCCGGCACTTGCGACCTCGCCCCGGACCTGATGACCGAGTACCTCACCGACGAGTGGGGCTACTTCATTCGATCGCAACGAACGCTGGCGCGGTTCCAGTCGACCTGCCAAGCGGTCGAGGTCCACGACAGCGCCCCGTTCGGCCGGCTCTTTCGTCTTGACGGACATTTCATGACGTCCGAAAAGGACGAGTTTTTCTATCACGAGAATCTCGTCCACATGGCGGCCCTCACCCATGCGCACCCGCAACGGGCGCTCGTCGTTGGCGGCGGCGACGGCGGCTCCGCGGAAGAGCTTCTGAAGCATCCGTCGATACGCGCGGTAACGCTCTGCGAGATCGACAGCGCCGTCATCGACATCTCGCGCCAGTACCTCCATGCGGTGCATCGCGGCGCCCTGGACGACGCCCGTGTGGAAGTGCGCATTGGTGACGGCCTCGCCTTCGTGCGCGAAAGCATTGAGCACTTTGATCTCATCGTGCTCGATCTCACCGATCCCGGCGGCCCCTCGGCGCCGCTGTACACGGCCGAGTTCTATCGCGCATGTGCCGCACGCTTGGCACCAGGTGGCGCGATGACATTGCATATCGCGAGCCCCGTCGCCCATCCGGCGCGCATCCGCGAAAGCCTCGCTCATCTGCGCGTGGCGTTTTCGATCGTGACGCCTTACCTCACATCGATTCCTCTCTACGGCGGGATGTGGATGATGGCGTGCGCCTCGCAGACCCTCGACCCCAATACCCTTACCGCGTCGGAAGCCCAACGCCGGATCGATGAGCGGCCCATTCGCGATTTGCAGTACTACAACGGGGCGATGCATGGCGCGGCACTGGCCCTGCCCAATTTCGTGCGGGCATTGGTTGCCTGATCACCCGCCGCCGTGGGCCCTCAACCCTGCCCCAGCCAACGGTTGTACGGGAACATGGCCACCGGCACCTGTAGGGCGCGCCCTCTTTCGAGTGTAAGCATCGTCCACCGTAACGGTTGAAAAGCAACGCGATTTCAGCAGCTTGCACTGCAATCACGCTTGTTGGCTCCCACTGGGTGCTACGAACCTTCGGGGCGGTTGCGACTCAGAACGTGCAGCGCTCCAACCGAAATGGGGTGGTATCGAGGGGTACCTGGGTGGCACTTGGAAATTGGTCCGGCGGCCGCATGTTGGTAGAGAGCGGCAGCAATTGTCCCGGGTTATGAACCACGCAGGCATAACGCGTTGGAGGTGGCGAAGTGTTCAAAGCGGCACAAGCGATGCACGACGCGGATTTCGTGCTGGTGAACGGCGTCGTATTCGTCACCGAGTACCTGCGGGTGCCCGACGAAGATACGGTGGCCGATGATGTCGTGCTCGAAGCCAAGCGCGGCGAAGAAGAAATCGCGCTTACCCGCGACGACATGGACAACGCCGAGTTCCTGGGCGATGGCGTCTACCGGCTCAAGACCGGCGCCCTGCTGCGCTTTCTGACCAGCGCGACGGTGCACTAGGCGTTGGCTCGATTTTTTTCGGCGCGCCGTAGATGAAGCATTGCTTCCCGACGCAGGCGCTGCTGCTCACCTGACCAAACGCTCGCACAATAGCGGAGCACCTCGCCAGGAGCCCCGACGCGAGGCCGTTTCGCCGTTCCTTCCGCATTGCCCAAGCTGTACCGTGGACCGATGCCGCGTGTCGCCGCCTGTGGGGCGACAAGGCGTGCAGAGATCTGCGCGATCATCTAGCCATGGTGTTAATGTGCGCAGATGATCATATAGATATGAAGAGCGTTGCAGCCAAAACTATCCTGGCTTCCGCCCCGGCGCCTCGGTCACTCCTAGTCAGAATCGAATTGCGCGATTTTGACCACGTACGGCTGCCGTTGTCTTGATCGAACGGGCTCTCACCGCCGTCGATCGAACGGGCCTGTCGGCATACGCATAGAATGGAGCGGTATTAGCCGCATCGCGTTCGGCGTACTAAAATTACCGTTTTCATTCAAGAGGCGTTTCGTGGACAACAAACGCAGGGATTTGCTCAAGACTGGCGGCGGGCTCTCGTTGCTCGAATTGATCGCCGCCGCCGGCTGGCTCAAGCCGGAGGACGTCTTCGCCGCTGACTGGAACAAGGCTGCGTTCGACACCAAGTCGGTCGAAGACACGATCAAGGCCATGGGCGCCGGCACGCCGACGCAGAGCAAGGACATCACTTTTTTTTCGACTCCCGATATCGCCGAAAATGGGGCGGTGGTACCCGTTGGCGTGACAAGCGCGATTCCCGGGACCGAGTCGATTGCGATCCTGATCGAGAAGAATCCGAATACCTTGGCCGCGGTGTTCGACGTTCCTGCCGGGACCGAGCCCTCGCTCAGTACCCGCGTGAAGATGGGTCAAAGCTCGAACATCTATGCCTTGGTCAAGGCCGACGGCAAATACTACGTGGCCTCGAAGGAGATCAAGGTGACGCTCGGTGGTTGCGGCGGCTAAGAGGAGAAAATCATGGCAGATCCGATGAAAATCCGGGCGAACGTGGTGGGCGACTCGACCGAGGTGAAAGTGCTCATGAGCCACGAGATGGAGACCGGCCAGCGGAAAGACGCCCAGGGCAAGACCATTCCGGCGTGGTTCATCCAGACGGTTACGGCTACCTACAACGGCAAGCCGGTGCTGAATGCGCAATGGGGCCCGGCCGTCTCGAAGAACCCCTTCCTGTCCTTCAAGTTCAAAGGCGGTGCAAAAGGCGAGAAAGTGCAGGTCACCTGGGTCGACAACAGGGGCGACAAAAGAACGGACGAAGCCACCATTGCCTGACGATTCGCATGAATGCGAAAGTGAAGCACCCCTGATGCGGCGCAGGCTAATGTGAGCGCAGCGAACGTCAAGCCAGCCACAATCGCGGCGACAAGCGTAGCAATGAGGGATCGAAAACGTCGCGCGGAGCCGCGGTAACGCACTGCGTCGGAGGAACGAACATGGAGTTCAAGCATCGGCGGCTCGCGCTGGTCGGGTCCATTTCGGCCGCGATCGCCGTAACGCTGGCGGCACCCCTTGCCACCGGCCAAGGCAGCACCGAGGAAGGCATCGCCAAGTACCGCGAAGCGTTGCAAGACGGCAATCCGGCGGAGTTGTGGGAAGCGCGCGGCGAGGATATGTGGATAAAGCCGCGGGGCCCGAAGAAGGTCTCCTTCGAGAAATGCGACATCGGGCTTGGCGCCGGGGTGGTGAAGGGTGTGTATGCCCAACTACCGCGCTATTTCCCCGATGCCGATCGCGTCATGGACCTCGAAACGCGCCTGGTGTGGTGCATGGTGAACCAGCAGGGATACACCGACGCCGACGCCAGGACGAATCCCTTCGGCGCCGGCAATGACAAGAAATCGGACATCGAAGCGCTGGTCGCCTATGTTACGTCGGAATCGCGCGGCACCATCATGAACGTG
>JANXZT010000046.1 GCA_025355395.1 Betaproteobacteria bacterium | reverse complement strand
TTCCCTCCGAGAGGGAGCAATTCGCGCCTTGGGACGGCCCTGCGGCGCTCATTGGAGCCCCCTTGGCGCTGCGCGCCTTCCCTCCGAGAGGGAGCAATTCGCGCCTTGGGACGGCCCTGCGGCGCTCATGAGCGGGTCCGGCGCGCGCGCAGGGCACCCACCACGCCCTGCGGCACCAACAGCGTGACGAGGATGAAAAGCAGTCCCAGAAAAAACAGCCAGACCTCCGGGAACGCCTGTGTGAACCAGCTCTTCGCGCCATTGACGAGGAATGCTCCGGCGATCGGTCCGATCAGCGTTCCGCGACCACCCACGGCCGTCCAGATGGCAATCTCGATCGAGTTCGCCGGCGACATTTCGCCCGGGTTGATGATGCCGACCTGCGGCACGTACAGCGCACCGGCGATGCCGCACAGCATCGCCGAGAGCGTCCAGATGAAAAGCTTGTAGTGCAGCGGGTTGTAGCCGCAGAACATAACCCGGCTTTCGGCGTCCCGGATCGCGGTCAGCACCCGGCCGAGCTTCGACACCACGAGCGCACGTGCCAGCAGGAAGCTCGCCAACAACACCGCAGCGGAGAGCGCGTAGAGGGCGGCTCGCATCGCCGGGGTGGCGATCGGAAAACCCAGCAGGCGCTTGAAGTCGGTGAAGCCGTTATTGCCGCCGAACCCCGTGTCGTTGCGGAAGAAGAGCAGCATGAAGGCGTAAGTGAGTGCCTGGGTAATGATCGAAAAGTAGACGCCCTTGATGCGCGAGCGGAAAGCGAAGTAGCCGAACGCGAACGCGAGGATGCCCGGTGCCAGCACGACGAGCAACAAGGCGTAGAGGAAATGATCGGTGAAGGCCCAGTACCAGGGATAAGTCTTCCAGTCGAGGAAAACCATGAAATCGGGCAGTGCGCTGTGATAGACCCCGTCGGCGCCGATGCCTCGCATCAGATACATTCCCATCGCGTAGCCGCCCAACGCGAAGAAGAGGCCATGCCCCAGTGACAGGATCCCGGTGTAACCCCAAACGAGATCCATGGCCAGGGCGACAATGGCGTAGCACATCATCTTGCCGAGCAATGTGACCAGGTAGTCGGATACATGCAGCGCGTGCGTTGCGGGCAGCACCAGATTGGCGAACGGCACGACGATGAGCACAACGATCGCTACGCACACCAACGCGGTCCACCCACGCCTGCCCAGAAGCGGATGCATCGGCATCGCCAACGGCGGCACTCGTGACGGCGGTGCCGCGGTCACGACTGTCCCAGGAACCGCTCGGTCGGGCGCCGACACAGTAAAATCAGCGTTTGGTGCAAGGACACCTGGACCCTCCGCCGCGCCCATCATGCGTCCGCCATGCGGCCCTTGAGTGCAAAGAGCCCCTGCGGTCGCTTCTGAATAAACACGATGACGAACATCAGCACGACGATCTTCGCCACGACCGCACCCGACCACGCTTCAAGAAACTTGTTGACCACGCCCAGGCCAAGTGCGGCGACGACAGTTCCGGCCAGTTGACCGACACCCCCCAGCACTACCACCATGAACGAATCCACGATCGTGCTTTGCCCGAGCTCGGGCCCGACGTTCCCGACCTGCGACAGCGCACAGCCCGCGAGGCCGGCAATTCCCGAGCCAAGTCCGAAGGCATAGGTGTCGACGCGGCCGGTGCGCACGCCGAGCACGCTCGCCATCGGACGGTTCTGAGTGACGCCACGCACAAAAAGTCCAAGGCGCGTGCGCGACAGCACGACCCAGATCAGCATGACCACGGCTGCGGCAAAGCCGATGATCACAATGCGGTTCCATGGCAGGACGAGATTGCTCATGATCTCGACGCCGCCCGACATCCACACCGGATTCTCCACTTGCACGTTTTGCGCGCCGAACAGCGTGCGGACCGCCTGGATCAGGATCAGGCTGATGCCCCATGTTGCGAGCAGCGTCTCCAATGGGCGTCCGTAGAGGAAGCGAATGACGCTGCGCTCGAGCGCCATTCCCACCAGCCCGGAGATGGCAAAGGCTACCGGCACGGCGGCGAACAGATAAGCATCGAACATCAGGGGAAAGTGAGCACGAAAGAAGTTCTGCACGACATAGGTGGCATATGCTCCGATCATGATCAGTTCGCCGTGCGCCATGTTGATGACGCCCATCAGTCCGTAGGTGATCGCAAGTCCGAGCGCCGCCAGAAGCAGAATGCTGCCCAGGCTCACGCCGGTAAAGATCCGTCCGATCATTTCGCCCGTGGCGAGGCGCCGCTCGACGGACCGGATCGAGATCTCCGCCTCGGTACGCAGCTCGCCATCGGGCTCGGTGAAGGTGTCCCCCTTGCGCTCCAGCACTGGCGAAAGCAGCGAACGGGTATTCGGATCGCCGCTCTTGGCAAGCGAGCGAATGGCAGAAAGCCGTATCGCGCGGTCCTTGCTTTGGAGCTCCATGCGCGCGGTCGCGAGCAGCAATGTGGCGCGAATGTCGGCCACGGTTTCGGCATCACGGGCCCGTTGGAGCAACGGCAACATCTCGTCGCCGGCACCGTTCTGGAGCATTTTCGCGGCGGCACGCCGCACGGAATCATCTCGGGATGCGAGCTTTCCCGCGGCGATGGCCGCGGCCAGCTCGCGTCGAACGCGATTGTTGAGAATCACATCCTCCCGCGGCTCGGGCAACGGCATCACCTTGTCCCCGGTAACAACGTCGATGCCCTGCTCGTCCTTGACATCGAGCACCCGTTCGCCCGCTACCTGGATGGTGCCGTCCTGCAGCGCTTCGAGAAATCGAAGTGCGGCCGGCTGACCGGAGGCAGCCAGCGCACCGATAGCCCGGAGCTTGGCTTCGCTTTCACCTAACACCACCGCGCGCACTTCGGCGGTGTCGAGTGACTGCGCGAGCGACTGCGCTGCGGCCGGCGGCATTGCCGCAAAGAGCAGCCACAGCAACGTCGTTAGCTTCATCATCAAGGAAACCGGCGGT
>JANXZT010000038.1 GCA_025355395.1 Betaproteobacteria bacterium | reverse complement strand
CGGCCAGTTGGCGAATGTATTTCATCGCCTCCTGGTAGAGCTGCATCGTCTTCTCGAGGTTGACGATGTGAATCTTGTTGCGCTGGCCGAAAATGAACTCGGCCATCTTGGGATTCCAATAGCGGGTCTGATGTCCGAAATGGACCCCCGCCTCCAACATCTGACGCATCGTTACGGACATTTTGTTACTCCGATCAGGGTTGAGCCACGACCCGCATGTCGGCTCGAAACCGGCGGCCGCGCTGCGGCGTGACGGAATGCGAGCACCCTGACGTGCGCGGGTCTGCGAATTTGCCGATCCTCGAGTAACGCCGACGGAGCAAAAATCCGCCGGGCGGTCCCAGACCGAGCTAACATTCAATTTTAGCACTTTTACCTGTCCGCGGCCATCGCGCTGCGCAGCGACCGGGTAACCGCCATGTCCTCGTTTCTAGCCACCGCACCCGACGACCCGCCTGACCGACACGCGTGGACGGCTGCGCGTGAATTGGCTGTGCTGTGCGATCTCGCTCCATTGTCCGTGCTGTCGTTTGCAGGTGCCGACGCCGAGCCATTTCTGCAGGGCCAACTCTCCAATGACGTCAAGCGACTGGCTTCCGGCCAGTGGCAAGCGACCACCTTCAATTCCCCGAAGGGCCGGGTGCTGGCGAACTTCCTGCTCTGGCGCGAAGGCGATGGCTATGGCGCGTTGATCCCGCAGGACGTCGCCGATCCGGTGCGCAAGCGCTTGTCCATGTATGTGCTCCGATCGAAAGTCACCGTGACCGATGTTTCGCCTTCATGGGTGCGATATGGCCTGGCCGGACCGGCCTCCAAAGCCATCCTCGATGCGCACTTCGGCGGCGCGCCGGCAATGCAAACCGTGACGGAAGCCGGCGGAGCACGCATGCTTGGATTGGGCGCCGAGCGTTGGGTGATCCTCACGCCGGTGGCGGAAGCAAAGTCCACGGAAACAGCGCTCTCGAGACATGCGGCACCCACCGCTTTCGGCCTTTGGCAGTGGCTCGCGATCCGCGCCGGAGAGCCGATGATAACGGCCGCGACCCAGGACCAATTCGTCCTTCAGGCGGTCAACCTGGACGCGCTTAACGGCGTCAGTTTCGACAAAGGCTGCTACACCGGCCAGGAGATCATCGCCCGAACCCAATACCTTGGCCGGCTCAAGGAGCGCCTTTTTGGCTGGCACGCACGCATTGCGTCAGTCGAGCCCGGCAGCAAGCTCTACAGCCACGTTTTCGGCGAGCAGAGCTGCGGCATGGTGGTCAATGCCGCGCCGGGCCCGGACGATGGGGTCGATCTTCTTGCAGTCGTGCAAATCGCCGCGGTCGAAGCAGGCGACGTACGCATCGGCAGCTTGCAAGGTCCGTTGCTCGAGCCGACTGCACTGCCCTACCCCGTGCCGCAACCGTCTGCACCGCCGCGCCGCCTCGCGTAGAACCGGAATCGTCGTCGTGGGCATATCGGCCGAGGTTTTTGTCTATTACCGCCTCAAAGGTGGGAAGTCCCGTGCTCTGCGTGCCATCGCCAGGATGGTTGCAGACGTCGAGGCGCGCACCGGAGTGACGGGCCGGCTCCTCATGCGTTGCGACGACCCGAAAACGTGGATGGAAGTCTATGCGCCGGTCGCCGACGTCGCCCACTTCCGCGCGATCCTGCACGAATGCGCGCGGCGGCGCGGCGTCGATGAGCACGCCACGGACGGCAAGCGGCAGCTCGAATGTTTTGCCGCGGTGGCGTCGGGCGAGACGGCCGCGAGCGACGCCGCTTAGGCCAAGTCCGGTTGTGTGTCTCGCCGTCATCGGACTCAACGCGCATCCGCGCCATGCGCTGGTGATTGCGGCCAATCGCGACGAATCGCATGCGCGGCCGGCACGTCCGGCGGCGTGGCGGGAGGAAGGCTGGCTTGGGGGACGTGATTTGCGCGGCGGCGGGACGTGGCTTGGCCTCGACCGGCGCGGACGCTGGGCGTTGCTGACCAATGTGCGCGAACCCGGCCTTAAGGATCCGGCCGCTCCCACGCGCGGCGCGCTGGTGACGGAGGTCTTGAGCGATCCCGCTCCGCCGGTCGCCAGTCTCGCGCGCCGGAAGACCGACATGACCCGTTACAACGGCTTCAATCTGCTTGCCGGTACGCTCAGCCATGGCTGGTGGCTTTCCAATCGCGCTGGGGGGCCGCATGCGCTGCAGCAGGGCGTTCACGCCATCTCGAACGCGAAGCTCGATACCCCATGGCCGAAGGTCGTCCGCACGCGTGATGCTTTCGCGCGATGGTGCGCGGCAGGCGAAGATGACTTCGATCCCTTGTTCGCGGCCCTGGCCACGAAGGCAGAAGCGCCCGACGCCAATCTTCCGCATACCGGCGTCACTCTCGAATGGGAACGGCGCCTGTCCGCGCCATTCATCGTGAGCGCCGAGTACGGCACGCGGTGCTCGACCATCGTGGCGATCAGCCATGAGGGGCAAGCGATTTTTCTGGAGCGAAGTTTCGATCCGCTCGGCGCGCCTGCCGGCAGCGTGGAGCACCGTTTCACCGTATTTTAATGGCCTGTAACGGGAGAATCGATAGTGTCTGAATGGCCCTCCGACCCGCGCGCTGCATTGCCTGGTGCGCAATTCCCGCTTCCACCTCGAGCGAGCTTCGCTACCGTGCCGGCACCGAAAGCTCGAGCCGACCTGCTCCACCGCGAACCGCCAGCGTGCAATGGCCGCCCACCGGAAGTGTGAGCTTGTCCGGACAGTGCCCAAACGGTAACCCGGTGAAGATGGGAACGCCGAAATGCGCGCGGGCGAATCGAATTACGGTCTCCAAGTCGTATCCGTTGTTGTTGGCGCCGGGCTCGTAACCATCGAATGTACCCAGCAGGACGGCGCGCTGCCGCGCCAGCAGCCCCGCGAAATGCAATTGATGAAGCATCCGCTCGATTCGGTACGGCTGTTCACCGATATCCTCGAGAAACAGGATGCCGCCACGCGTTTGCGGTAAGTGAGGCGACCCGACGAGGTGGGCCACCATGGCCAGGTTGCCGCCCCACAGCGTGCCCTCGCCCGCGAAATCGGGGCCATCGAGCGCACACTCGACGGTATCGCGCCCGTGCTCGAGCATCTGCATGCAGTGATCGAGCGTAAACGGCGAAGGCTGCATGGCGCCGAAATCATAGGCGCCCATGGGCCCGGCGTAGGTGATCATACCGCCATGGGCGAGTGCTGCGAGTTGAAATGCCGTGAAGTCGCTGTGACCCATCCAGCGCTTGCGCGCCGCGGCGATCGATCGAAAGTCGAGATGCTCGAGGAGTCGCGACCAGCCATAGCCTCCACGCATTGCAACCGCTACATCGATCGTCGCGTCCGTCGCCATGCGCATGACCGCCGCCAGCCGCTCCCCGTCATCCGCGGCAAATCGCTGCCAGCGTGTCGTGCAGGTGGGGTCGATGACCACACGGTGTCCGAGCGCGCGAAGCCTCTGCTGCGCACGGTCGACAACCGCCGGATCGATCACGAATCCGGCCGGCGCAAACAACCCGAAGCCCAGTGCGGATTGCGTCATGGCGATGCGTGGCCTGTGCGCCGCGCCGCAAAGAATTCCGACAACAGGGCCCCGCACTCGTCCGCCCTCACGCCGGCGGTGACCGTGGTGTGATGGTTAAGCCGCGGCTCCAGGAACAGATCGACTACCGAGCCGCATGCGCCGGTCTTGGCATCGCGCGCCCCGAACACGAGGCGTGGAACGCGGGCGTGCATGATGGCCCCGGCGCACATCACGCAAGGCTCGATCGTCACGTACAGGGTGCATCCGGGCAGGCGGTAGTTGCCAAGCACGGTCGCCGCTTCGCGCAACGCGCCGATCTCGGCGTGGGCAGTGGGGTCATTCGCCGCAATCGGCGAGTTGCCGCCGCGGCCGATGATCTCGCCGCCATATATCACTACCGCGCCCACTGGCACCTCCCCGCGCGCGCCAGCCGCGGCTGCCAGCGCAAGCGCATGCGCCATCATGGCGGCGTCGGATGCATCATTCACGGCTGTCTTCGAGATGGAATCGATGCAGGACGCGGTGGAAAACCGGCGCGATAAGGAGCGCCGCCGCCGTCAGCAGAATCACCGCGGAGTAAAGCGCATACGCGGCCTCAAAGAGCTTCCCGATCGGCGACGTCATGAAAGGATCCACGGGTCCCATTCCCGACAGGATCATTGCCGCCTTGTGGAAGGCATCGATCCAGCCGATGGGTTGCAGCGCGTGATAGCCGATCGCTCCAATCCCGAGGGACACCGCGACGACAACCGCCGAAAGGGACGCCGAGCGCCAAAACCTGGAATAAAAGCGCTGCCTGGTCGCAAGAGGAGCCAATGGCGCTGCGCCCTGCTGCCGGGTCATGGTGCGGGCGGGGCAATCATGGCGTCGGCTTCAATCTCGATCAGCATGCGCGGATCGATGAGTCCCGAGACTTCCACCATTGTGCATGCCGGACGGATGGTGCCGAATATTTCGTTCATCGCGGTCGACCACCGTTCCCGATCATTGCGTTCATTCCCATTCGATCGTGGCGGGGGGCTTGCTCGAGATATCGTATACCACGCGATTGATGCCGCGCACTTCGTTGATGATCCGGTTAGAGACCTTTGCCAGAAGCTCATGCGGCAATGGCGCCCAGTCGGCGGTCATGAAATCCATCGTTTGCACCGCGCGCAACGCAACGACGTGCTCATAGGTGCGGCCATCGCCCATGACCCCGACGGAACGAACCGGCAGGAAGACCGCGAACGCCTGCGCCGTCAGGTCGTACCAGCTCTTTCCCGATGCGCCGTCGACCGCCATCCGCAATTCGTCGATGAATATGGCGTCGGCATGGCGCAGCAACGCGGCGTGCTCGCGCGTCACCTCGCCTAAGATGCGGACACCAAGGCCCGGGCCTGGGAACGGATGGCGGAAAACCATATCCCGCGGCAAGCCGAGCGTGACGCCCAACTCTCGCACCTCGTCCTTGAAGAGCTCGCGCAAAGGCTCGAGCAATTTTAGATGCAAGGTCTCCGGCAGTCCGCCGACGTTGTGGTGCGACTTGATGGTATGCGCCTTCTTCTTGCCGCCGGCGGACTCGATCACGTCCGGATAGATCGTGCCCTGCGCGAGCCACTTCGCCGCGGTGCCGGTTTCGGCGAGCCGCGCCGACTCACGCTGGAAGACATGCACGAACTCCCGGCCGATGATCTTGCGCTTCTGTTCGGGATCGGTGACGCCCCGGAGCGCCGCCATGAATTCGGACGAGGCATCGACGTGCATCACTTTGACACCGAGGTTCCGCGCGAATGTCTCCATCACCTGCTCGGCTTCTGCCAATCGAAGCAAACCGTGATCGACAAACACGCACGTGAGCTGGGAGCCGATCGCCTCGAAGATCAGCGCGGCGGCAACCGACGAGTCGACGCCGCCCGAAAGCCCCAGGATGACCTGGTCGTTGCCGACTTGGGCGCGGATCGCGGCCACCGCTTCGGTCCTGTAATCCTTCATGTTCCAATCGTGCCCGCAACCGCAAATCTCATGGGCAAACCTCGCGAGGATGTTGGCCCCTTGCCTGGTGTGCGTCACCTCGAGGTGGAATTGCGTGGCATAAAGCCGGCGGTTCTCGTCAGCCATGGCAGCGATCGCACAGGCCTCGTTGCTTGCGATCACCTTGAATCCCGGCGGGAGCTCGGTCACTTTGTCACCGTGGCTCATCCACACGTCGAGCAACCCATGCTGCTCCTCGTTCACGCGATCCTGGAGGTCACGAAAGAGTCGGGAATGACCGCGTGCGCGTACTTCGGCATATCCGAATTCGCGAACTGCGCCGCTGGCCACCGCGCCGCCCAATTGCGCGGCCATCGCCTGCATGCCATAACAGATTCCCAGCACCGGCACGCCGAGGGTCCACACGATGTCCGGTGCCCGCGGCGTGTCGCCCTCGATCACGCTGTTGGGTCCGCCCGAAAGGATGATGCCGCGGGGAGCGAGACTGCGGATGACGTCAGCACCGACATCGTACGGATGGATTTCGCAATAGACGTGGGTCTCACGCAACCGGCGCGCGATGAGCTGCGTGACCTGCGACCCGAAGTCGAGGATCAGAATCCTGGAATGGGAAGATTCAGCCATGAGTTGCACGGATCGCGGACACAAGACGATTAACGCCGGCACTGCACCGGAAGCACGAGGCTCGGCAAGACCGGAACAGGCGGTGACAAGCCGGCCGCCGCTTCAATTCACCCGATAGTTCGGCGCTTCCTTGACGATCTGCACGTCGTGCACGTGTGACTCGCGCACACCGGCCGACGTGATTTCCACAAACTCGGCGCGGGTGCGGAGCTCGTTGACGGTCGCGCATCCGCAGTAGCCCATTGCCGCGCGCAGGCCACCCATGAGCTGATGAATGACCGCGCCCAGCGAGCCTTTGTACGGCACCCGGCCTTCGATACCCTCCGGCACCAGCTTTTCAGCGGCGCCTTCTCCTTCGGCGTCCTGGAAATACCGGTCGGAGCTGCCGTCCTGCATGGCGCCGAGCGAGCCCATCCCGCGATAGCTTTTGTACGATCGGCCCTGATACAACTCGATGTCACCGGGCGATTCCTCGGTACCGACGAAGATACTGCCCAGCATCACGCACGAGGCACCTGCGGCGATGGCCTTGGCGATGTCACCGGAATAACGGATGCCGCCGTCGGCGATCGCCGGAATGCCGCTCTGCGCAATGCCTTCGAGGGTGTCCTGGATCGCGGAGATCTGGGGAACTCCGACGCCGGCGACAATGCGCGTCGTGCAAATGGATCCCGGACCGATCCCGACTTTCACCGCATCGGCGCCGTGATCGGCGAGTGCCCGGGCGCCCGCGGCAGTCGCGATATTGCCGCCTATCACCTGCACCTGGGGAAATCGCTTCTTGATCCATTGCACGCGGTCGAGCACGCCTTGGGAATGGCCGTGCGAGGTGTCGACCACCAGCACATCGACGCCCGCGCCGACAAGTGCCTCCACCCTCTCCTCGGTGTCACCGCTCGTGCCGACGGCGGCGCCTACGCGCAGGCGGCCCAACGTATCCTTGCAGGCCAACGGGTGCTCCGTCGCTTTCAGAATGTCCTTGACGGTGATGAGGCCACGCAACTCCATGTCGCCGTTGATCACCAGCACCCGTTCCAGCCGGTGCTGATGCATGAGCGCCTTGGCCTGCTCGAGATCGGTGCCTTCGCGCACGGTGACAAGCTTGTCACGCTTGGTCATTACGTTGGCAACCGGTTGGTCGAGATTCGTTTCGAATCGGGTATCGCGATTGGTGACGATACCGACCACACGCTTGCCTTCGACGACCGGCAGACCGGAGAAGCGGTGCTGGCGCGCCAGTGCGAGCACTTCGCGCACGGTCATGGTCGGCGGCACGGTAATGGGATCTTTCACGACCCCGCTTTCGAAGCGCTTGACCTTGGCGACCTCGGCCGCCTGTTTCGTGGGCGACATGTTCTTGTGCACCACACCAAGACCGCCTTCCTGGGCGATCGCGATGGCCAGTCGCGCCTCGGTAACCGTGTCCATCGCTGCCGACATGAGCGGAATGTTGAGGGCAATGGTCTGGGTCAGGCGGGTGCGCAACTCGACGTCGCGGGGGACGACGAGGGAATGCGCGGGGACGAGCAGTACGTCGTCAAAGGTGAGCGCTTTGCGGACGACACGCATTGGGTTTCTCCTAGCGCAAACCGGAATTATACGCGCGTCGACAACCCCTTCCAACGACGGGGACACTCCCGTAGCGGACCGGTTCGCCTCTCGCGCGGATCGCCTGCCCGTGCATCCAGTCATCTCGCTCATCTTAAGTTTGACCGCGGCGCCGTCTTGCATTATCTTGCCAATGTCATATTTTGGTCAGAGGTCTCCCATGCTGGATTACCCTTTCGGCTACATTGCGCGCAGGTCAGCCGGACGCGTTTCGCACCCGGCAGTTTCCGCGGCGGTTGTGTTTTGCCTGGCGGCCTTGCTCGTGGCGCCGGCGCAAGCGGCACTCTGGAAATGGGTCGATAGCAACGGCCATGTCGTCTATTCCGACACCCAGCCCGCGGCCAACGTCAAGGCCGAGCGGGTCAATGCGGCGGCCCCGCCGGCCAATCCCAATGCGGTGAAGGAGATGGCGAATCAGGATGCCGAGCTCAGGAAGCGGCAGATGCAACGCGACGACGATGCGGCCAAGAGCGAGAAGGCGCGCGCCGATGCCACCCGGCGGCAAGAGTCGTGCGCGCAGACCCGCGGCCAGCTGAAATCGATGCAGAACACCAACACTGCCTACTACCGCTTCAACGAGAAGGGCGAGCGGGTGTTCATGGACGAGGGGATGCGGCGCAAGGAAGGCGAGCGGCTGGAAGCCTACCTCCGGGAGCAGTGCCCGGCGTGAGCTTGCCAGTGTGTATAAAAAAACGGCGATCCGCGGATCGCCGTTTTTATTTGGAGGACGACCGCTGGGGGAATTATCGGGCGGCGATGCTTCCAGGGGGAATCGACGTTTGGCAATGCGCAGCCGCGGTAGGGCGAATGTGTCCCATCAGCGCTTTTCCAGGTTCGCCTGATTGATTTTGACCGGGGTCTTGCCCTTCAACGTCTCGAGATACGCTGCAAACAACTCCCGCGAGAGTTGCTCGCCAATGCGGTTGCCGGCCGCGGTGAGCTTGACGTCATCGGCAGCCGATGGGGTGATGACCTGGATCAGCTTGTACACCGAAAACCCGCCGGCCTCGTTCGGCGCGCCTACGTATTGCGGCAATTTGGTGGCATCGGCCTGAAAGATTTGTTTCAGTGCGTCCGCCGGGATGGCGGGCTGTTGCCGATTGCGATCAACCCGGATCGGTTGACCAAATGCGAGCCCGACATCGCTTTCCGTCTTTCCCTCTCTGAGCTGCGACAGTTTTTGGGTGCCTTCGCCTTGCGTCGACTCGCTTGCCGCCCGGCGCACCAGTTGCCGCCGGATGATGTCCTTCACCTGGTCGAACGGAAGCGGAGCTGCCGGCTTGTATTCCACGATGCGGCCCGCCATCAAGGTGTTCGGCGCCACTTCGATCGCTTCGGTGTTGCGCTTGTTCTGGACGGATTCCGGAGCGAAAAGCGCATCCACGAACTTGGCGTTGCCCTGAGCAATGGCCTGGGCTTGAGCGCGAGTGGCCGACGGCGAGCTTTGCACCGTCAGGTTGAGCGCCTTGGCGACACCTTGCAGCGAATCCGCCTGCTCGTAGACAAGATTCTGAAATTGATCGGCAGCGGCAGCGAAGCGACCACTCGATTTTTGCCGCTTGAGGTCGGCTTCGATCTGCGGCCGCACCTCTTCGAACGGCCGGGTCGTTGCCGGCGTCATGCCGTTGAGCTTGATCACGTGATAGCCGAAATCGGTTTCGACCGGGCCGGCGATGTCACCAACCTTCATGTCGAACACGGCTTGGTCGAAGCCCTTGACCATAGTGCCCCGTCCGAAGCTTCCAAGATCGCCCCCCTGGCTCGCCGATCCGGGATCTTCCGAGAACCGTTTCGCAAGGTCCGCGAACTTCGCCGGATCGGCCTTCGCGTCCACGGCGATCTCGCTCGCTTTCTTCTTGGCGGCTGCCTTCTCTTCGGGCTTCGCGTCCGGCTTTACCGCAATCAGGATGTGCGCCGCGGAACGTTGCTCTTCCTGACCATATTGCCTGAGGTTTGATTCGTACTGCGCCTTGATTTCGGCTGGATCGACGCTGACTTGCCCCAGTATCGCGTCAGGTGTCAGCACGACATACTCGAAGCGCGCCTGCTCCGGTGTCTGGAACGCCTTTGCATTGCTGTCGAAGAAGCTCTTCGCCGCCGCGTCGTCGACCTTCACGTCCTTGACAAAGGGCTCTGCCGAAATGATTGCGACGGCGATCTCGCGTTGCTGCTCGAGCAATCCGAGATAACGCTCTTCACTCGCCCGGGCGACGATGTTGCCCTGGGCGATCGGATCGGACAACGGGCTTAATGTGAGCTCGTGGCGCGTGCGCTCTTCGAATTGCGGCGCGCTCATGTTCTGCGCGGCCAGCAATTGCCGGTAGCGATCTGCCGAGAACTTGCCGTCTACCTGGAACGCCGGGATGCCCGCGATCGCTTCCTGCAACTGCGCATCAGAAACCCGCAGCGAATCACGCCGGGCCTTGTCCTGCAGGACCTTCTGGTTGATGAGCTGCTGGAGCAAGCCGAAGCGCACTTCGGGGTTCTCGAGCATTGCCGGGTCGAAGTTGGCGCCCAGCTGTGCACGCATCCGGTCCTGCTGCTCGCGCAGCGTTTCGGCGAACTCCGCCTGCGTGATCCTGATGTCGCCGACGCGCGCCACTTCCGGCATCGACTCGCCGCCGCGAAAATAATAATCCACGCCGAAAAACGCGAAAGGCAGCGTGACCAGGGCCAGCACGATTTGCACCGCCCGTTTGTGCTTGTGAACTACGTCGAACATGACAAGCGCTCGATGGCCTTTTCACTTGACGACCGCCGGCTCAGAATCACCGCAGCGGCTCTGCCGCGCCCTGGGACGAGGCGCGGATACCAAAAGGGCGAACTGGCGTTCGCCCTCGTCGTTAATGGCGGAGTGGACGGGACTCGAACCCGCGACCCCCGGCGTGACAGGCCGGTATTCTAACCAACTGAACTACCACTCCTCGAATCCTTCCGCGCACCACCACTGGTGGGTGCTGAGAGGCTCGAACTCCCGACATTCGCCTTGTAAGGGCGACGCTCTACCAGCTGAGCTAAGCACCCGCACCCTCATCACGCGGTACTAGGTCCGGCACCCGCAACCACACGTGACGGACCGCGAGTGAAGCCAATCAGTTTACAGCATCCTTGAGTGCTTTTCCAGCGCGGAACTTGGGCACTTTGGCAGCGCGGATCTTAATGGCCTCGCCGGTGCGCGGGTTGCGGCCCTGCCGTGCAGTGCGCTTGCTGATGTAGAACGATCCGAATCCAACCAGCGTTACGATATCGCCCTTCTTGAGCGAGCCCGTGATCGAGTTGACTGCCGCATCGAGCGCACGGCCGGCGGCCGCCTTGGAAATGTCCGCGTGCTTGGCAATGGCATCAATCAATTCGGATTTGTTCACGAGTACCCCTTCGAGCGTGTGGTGCGGTTAGGCGATGAGAAAAAATGCATCCCGGACGTCCTTTATAGCAATCGCAATTTCCGCATGTCAAGCACACTCTGCGGAGAGCGAACCGATTCTTCCACATCGCTCGCTTGAAGCCGCACACGAATTCGCGGTGGCGCAAGTCTTGCGTGGCGGTTGGCGACCAAACTGCCGATGCACGTCGGCTGGCTCCAGAATAGTCGAGTGAGGCGCGCAGATGCGAAAAAAACGCGCCCTTGCGGCGCGCGCTTTTCGATCACCAGAATTTCAATGCTTGATCACGGCGGTCTTCTCATCGACGGGTGCCGCGGCGGGAGGGACAGCAGGGGCTTCCGCCGCGGCCTCCGATAACGCCGCCGGTGGGCGCTCGAGTGCGGCGTCGAGCACCTGCTCGATCCAGCGCACCGGACGAATCTCGAGGCGGTTCTTGATTTCGTCTGGAATTTCAGCCAAATCTTTCACATTCTCCTCCGGAATCAGCACCGTCTTGATGCCGCCACGATGAGCCGCCAGCAGCTTTTCCTTGAGCCCGCCGATCGGCAAGACTTCGCCGCGCAGTGTGATTTCGCCCGTCATCGCCACGTCGGCGCGTACCGGAATGCCGGCGAGGACCGACACGATGGCCGTGCATACCGCCGCGCCGGCCGAGGGCCCGTCTTTGGGCGTCGCACCCTCCGGCAAGTGAATATGCAGATCGGTCTTCTGATAGAAGTCCGGAGCAACCCCGAGCATCTTCGAGCGATGCCGAACCACCGAAACTGCCGCGGCGATCGACTCGTTCATAACGTCGCCCAGCTTGCCCGTGGTGGTGGTCTTGCCCTTGCCGGGCAGCGCGACCGCCTCGATGGTCAGGAGATCACCGCCGACTTCAGTCCAGGCAAGGCCGGTGACCTGGCCGATCTGGTTTTTCTTCTCCGCGATGCCATAGGTGAAGCGGCGCACGCCCAGATACTTGTCCAGATTCTTGGCCGAGATATCGACAGGACCCTTTGCCTTGCGCGTCTTGCCGTCAGTTTGCTTCAGCAGCAGTGATTTCACCACCTTGCGGCAGATCTTGGAAATCTCGCGCTCGAAGCTGCGCACCCCGGCCTCGCGGGTGTAATACCGCGCGATGTCCCGCAACGCAGTCTCGGCGACATGGATCTCGTCGGGCTTCAAGCCATTGTTCTTGATCTGCTTCGGCAACAAATACTGGCGTGCAATGACGATTTTCTCGTCCTCGGTGTAGCCGGAGAGGCGGATCACTTCCATCCGGTCGAGCAGCGGACTCGGGATATTGAGTGTATTCGCCGTTGCCACGAACATGACATCGGAGAGGTCGTACTCCACTTCGACGTAATGATCGACGAACGTGTTGTTCTGCTCCGGATCGAGCACTTCGAGCAACGCCGATGACGGATCGCCGCGGAAATCC
Source organism: Betaproteobacteria bacterium (assembly GCA_025355395.1). GTDB lineage: Bacteria > Pseudomonadota > Gammaproteobacteria > Burkholderiales > Casimicrobiaceae > CAIWHR01. The sequence continues at coordinate 490 of JANXZT010000038.1, read as the reverse complement.
ATGCCCATCTTGTCGACTTCATCAAGCAGGAAGAGCGGATTGCGGACCGCGACCTTGGCCATGTTCTGCAGAATCTTGCCGGGCATCGAGCCGATGTAGGTGCGGCGATGGCCGCGTATCTCGGCTTCATCGCGCACGCCGCCCAGGCTCATGCGTACGAACTTGCGGCCCGTCGCCCTCGCCACCGACTGGCCGAGCGACGTCTTGCCCACGCCCGGAGGCCCGACGAGGCAGAGGATTGGCGCCTTCAGCCGATCCACGCGCTGCTGCACGGCAAGATACTCGACGATGCGCTCCTTCACCTTCTCGAGCCCGTAATGATCGGCGTCGAGCGTCTTGACGGCAGCGGCCAAGTCCTTGCTGATCTTGCTCTTCTTGCGCCACGGCAAGCCCAGCAGTGTGTCGATGTAGTTGCGAACGACCGTTGCCTCGGCGGACATCGGCGACATCATCTTGAGCTTCTTCAGCTCCGACATCGCCTTGCCTTCGG
>JANXZT010000034.1 GCA_025355395.1 Betaproteobacteria bacterium | reverse complement strand
GCGTGTGCGCGAGCTTCTCGCGAATCCGCGCCGACTTGCCCGAGCGGTCGCGTAGGTAGTACAACTTCGCTCGGCGCACGTCGCCCCTGCGCTTCACTTCGATGCCGGCGATGAGCGGTGAATAGGTTTGAAACGTCCGCTCGACGCCTTCGCCGCTCGAAATCTTGCGCACGACAAACGAGGAATTGAGCCCTCGGTTGCGTTTGGCGATGACGACGCCTTCGTAGGCCTGAACGCGCTTGCGCTCGCCTTCGACGACGCTCACGTTGACGATAACCGTGTCGCCTGGCGCGAAAACCGGGATCGTCTTGCCCAGGCGGGCGATTTCTTCCTTTTCGATTTGCTCGATGATATTCACGTGCCTTCTCCGTTGAATTGCCGGCCATCAGGGAACCTCTGAACAACTCCGCTGTGATCGCATGGGAGTTATTCAGAGATTCCTTAGCCTTGCCTGCAGCGCAGGGCGCCCCCTGATGCATGCGTTTATGTCGATGCGGACCGAATGGTATGGCCGCACGCTGTGCCGATCAACTTCACTGCTGTTGCATCGCCTGCTGCTCGCGCCGGTATTCCGCGAGCAGCATCTCCTCTTCAGTGCTGAGCAGCCGGTTCGACAGGAGATCCGGCCGCCGTTGCCACGTCCTGCCCAGCGCCTGCTTCAACCGCCACCGCGCGATGGCCGCGTGGTCGCCCGAAAGCAACACCGCCGGCACCGCATCCGAGCCTTCGCTTTCCGGCCGCGTGTAGTGCGGGCAATCGAGGAGGCCATTGGCGAATGAGTCCTGAGCGGCGGACTCGGCATCGTTGAGAACGCCGGGCCGCTGCCGCACGACCGCATCGATCAACATCAACGCGGGAAGCTCCCCGCCCGAAACCACGACGTCGCCGATCGCAATTTCCTCGTCGACCTCGTCGCGCACGAACCGCTCGTCGACCCCCTCGTAGCGTCCCGCGAGCAGCACATATCCCATATCGTCGGCGGCGGCGAGCTCCATCACCCGACGGTGATCGAGCGGCACGCCCGCCGGCGTCAGATAGATCGTATGGCTACCGGCACAACCCGCCCGCTGCTGCGCGGCGCGCGCCGTCTCCAGCGCGCGGCGCAATGGCTCACCAAGCATCACCATCCCCGGACCACCACCATACGGCCGGTCGTCGACCGCCCGGTAATTGCCCGCGGCAAATTCGCGGGGATTCCAGGTTTCCAGCTGCCACAGTCCGCGCATCCGCGCCCGCCCGGTAACGCCAAAACCGGTGGCATGCTCGACGAGCTCGGGAAACAACGTCAGCACATCGATTCGCAAGGCCCGGGCGGGTATTGGAGCGCTCATCGCTTCAGAAATCTTCGCGCCAGTCCACCTCGATGCGCGCCCCGGCGATATCCACCGCATCGATCACCGCAGGCACATACGGTATCAGGCGCTCGGGCAGCCATTCATCCTCCGCCCGGATTCGCAGCAGCGGGTGCGCGCCATGCGCCGTCACGCCGGCGACGCGTCCCAGCATCTTCCCTTCACGATTCACGACCACAAGACCCGCGAGATCGGCCCAGTAAATCTCGTTGGCGTCGGCCGCCGGCAGCGCGGACCGCGGGACGCCAATTTCGTATCCTCTCACGGCCAGCGCCGCATCGCGGTCGTCGATGCCTTCGAGATGGGCGACCATGATGTCGGTATGCGGCCTGCCTGCGGTGCACCTGACGGGGTGCCATTCCTCCTCGCCGCTGGCCCTCAACCACCACGCCGGGTAGGCCAGGAGCGCCTCGGTAACTTCGGTGAACGTCTCGACCTTGATCCATCCCGCGACGCCGTAGGGCGCAAGCACCCGACCCATCACGACGATTGCTGCTGCGGGCGTGGCCGTTGCTTCGGCCGGTGATGCGCGCCGCTCTTCAGGCAACCGGCTGTTCAGCGGCCATCGCAGCCGCGGGTGCCGACACGGCCGCCTTGGTCGACGTCTTCACCAGACCGGCGACGGTGTCCGACAGGCGGGCACCTCGCTGCTCCCAGAACGTGATGCGGTCGAGAGAAAGCCGAAGTCCTTCTTCCGCGGCCCCCGCGATGGGATTGTAGAAGCCCACGCGCTCGATGAAACGGCCGTCGCGGCGATTGCGCGAATCCGCCACGACTACATTGAAAAAGGGACGCTTCTTGGCGCCGCCGCGAGCAAGTCGAATGACGACCATGATGAATTCCGGTGAGTAATGGCAAAGACTTTGATTATACGATGAAAAGGGCTCGGCAAGCAAGGCGCATGGCGTGGTTCAGCGCATCCCGGGAAACGCACCTTTCATTCCCCGCAGCATCTTCTGCATTCCGCCCTTGGCGACCATCTTCATCATCTTCTGCGTCTGCTCGAACTGAGCGAGCAGCTGGTTGACCTCCTGCACCGTCGCCCCGGCCCCAGCCGCGACACGGCGCTTGCGCGAAGCCTTGAGGATTTCGGGCCTGGTGCGCTCGCCGGCCGTCATGGAATTGATGATTCCCTCGATGCGCGCGATTTTCTGTTCATTCATCGTGGCGCCCTGCGCGGCGCGCGCCAGATCGGCAGGCAGCTTGTCCATGAAACCGGAAAGGCCTCCCATCTTGCGCATCTGTCCGATCTGCGCCTTGAAATCCTCGAGATCGAATCCCTTGCCGGATTTCACCTTTTTCGCGAGCTTCTGCGCCTCTTCGACATCGACGGTGCGATGTGCTTCCTCGATCAGCGAAAGGACGTCCCCCATGCCCAGGATTCGCGACGCCATGCGCTCTGGATGGAAGACCTCGAGGCCTTCGATCTTCTCGGCGACGCCGACGAACTTGATCGGCGCGCCGGTCACGTGCCGCACCGAAAGCGCGGCGCCGCCACGGGCGTCGCCATCGAGCTTGGTGAGAATGACGCCGGTCAGGGGTAATGCATCCCGAAACGCGCGGGCAGTGTTGACGGCGTCCTGGCCCTGCATGGCATCGACCACAAACAGCGTCTCGATCGGCCGTACCGCGGCGTGCAGGTCGCTGATCTCGCGCATCATCGTCTCGTCGATCGCAAGACGCCCCGCCGTATCGACGATGACCACGTCGTGGTAATGGCGCCGCGCCCAATCGAGGGCGGCGGTCGCGATGGCGACCGGCTTCTGGTCCGTTGTCGACGGGAACCAGTCGACATTGACTTGCGCGGCGAGCGTGCGCAGCTGCTCGATTGCCGCGGGACGGTAAACGTCGGTGCTCACGACAAGCACCTTTTTCTTGCCGTCCCGAAGCAGACGCGCAAGCTTCGCCGCCGTGGTTGTTTTGCCCACGCCCTGCAACCCGGCGAGAAGCATGACCGCAGGAGGCTGCGTGGCAAAATCGAGCGGCACCGCCGCACCGCCCATCAGGGCCGCGAGCTCGCGGTGCACCACGCCGATCAGCGCTTGACCGGGGGTGAGCGAGCTTGCAACTTCCGCGCCGAGCGCCTTCGCCCGCACCGCGGTTATGAAATCCTTGACCACCGGCAGTGCGACGTCGGCTTCCAGGAGTGCGAGCCGGACCTCCCGCAGCGCGTCCTGAATATTGGTTTCGGTCAGGCGGGCTTCGCCCCGCAGTTGCTTGACCACCCGGCCAAGGCGTTGAGTCAGGTTATCGAACATGATTGGAGGAGGAATGCGCCGGGCGGGCGGGAGGAAGCCCGCGAGTGCTGATGTAAACTGCGAAGACCCATGATTTTACTCCACCTGGTGCTCCTCGGCCTTTACGGAATTGCGGCCTGGGCGCTGTGGCCCATCCCCGCGTCGGCGACCGGGAGCGCACGTACCCGGTGGCTCTCGTGGCCGCCGTGGGTCATTCCCCTTGCGCTGGTGCTGCATGGCTCGCTCGCAGCGGCCCACATCGTTGCGCCGGAAGGGCTGGATCTCAGTTTTGGCAATGCGCTTTCGGTCGTTGCCGGACTCGCGGCCATGATTGCGTACACGACCGGCCTGATGCGCACGCTGCCGCGGATCGCCGCGGTGGTGCTGCCGACCGCGGGCATTTTCTCGCTGTTCCCGGTTTTCATGAACAATCCACACCGTTTTGCGTATGCAGACGCGCCATGGGCCGCAGCGCATGTCGCGCTCGCCCTCCTCGCGTATGCGCTGTTCATTGTCGCGGCGCTCCAGGCGCTGGTGTTGATGGGCCTCGAGAAGCGGCTGCGTCGCGGCCTCCCCGACCCGGCGACCTCCGATCTGCCGCCGCTTCTCACGCTCGAGCGCTTCCTGTTCCGCCTGGTCGGATTGGCTTTCGTGTTGCTGACGCTGACGGTGGCGAGCGGTGTCTTCTTTTCCGAAGAGATCTTCGGCCGGCCCCTTACGTTCAATCACAAGACGGTGTTCTCGATCCTGGCGTGGGTCGTGTTCGGGGCGTTGCTGCTCGGCCGGGAGCGCTATGGCTGGCGCGGACGCGTCGCGCTACGCTGGATCCTGACCGGCACTACGTTGCTGTTCCTGGCCTATCTCGGCAGCAAGTTCGTGCTCGAGGTGCTGCTGCACAGGTGACAGGAATCAGGAAATGGACACCATCCCCCTCGGCACGCTCGCCATCGCGCTTGCCATCCTGCTTGTCACGTCGGGTTTCTTCTCGCTTGCCGAAACCGCGATGATGGCGGTGAATCGCTTCCGCCTGAAGCATCGAGCCCAGCGCCAGGAGCATGGCGCCAGGATGGCTCTCGGGCTGCTGGCAGAAACGGACAAGCTGCTCGGGGTCATCCTCCTCGGCAACAATCTCATCAACGCTGCCGCCGCGACACTGGCCACCATCATCACCGTCCGACTTTTCGGCCAGGGTGAGTTGGCGCTGGCAGCCGGTACCGTCGCCGTCACGTTTGCGATCCTGGTCTTTTCCGAGATCACCCCCAAGGTCATCGGCGCCGCCCACGCCGATCGGCTTGCGCCGCTCCTGAGCTACGCACTGGTGCCGATGCTACGGGGCGCGGCCCCGGTGGTGTGGTTCGTGAATCTTTTCGTGCAAGGACTGCTGAAGCTTCTGCGCATCAGGCCCGGCAGTGACGCCAACGCCGCCCTGACCCAGGAGGAGCTGCGCACGCTGGTGCTGGAAGGCCAGTATTTTCGCGGCAAGCATCGGGCGATGCTCGCCAATCTGCTGGACCTCGAATCGATTTCAGTGGACGACATCATGACGCCGCGCAACCAGCTGCACGCGGTCGATCTGTCCGCCAAACCATCGATGCTGGCGCAGCAGCTTGCCACCTCGCACCACACCCGGCTGCCGGTCTACGAAGGCGAGCTCGACAACATCGTCGGATTCGTCCACGTGAAGCAAGTGCTGCAGCTCCAGCAGTCCGACAGCGTGGACGAGGCGCATCTGCGCTCGATCCTGCGCCCGCCTTACTTCATTCCGGCCGGAACGCCGCTGTTGAACCAACTGCAGCAATTCCAGAACGACCGGCAGCGTCTGGGCTTGGTGGTCGACGAGTACGGCGAGTTGCAGGGGCTGGTGACCATCGAGGACATCGTCGAGGAGATCATCGGCGATTTCACGACCTCCGCGCCGGGAGCGGCAAGCCCGTACGGACGAGCCGCCGACGGCAGCGTGCTGGTCGATGGCATGGCCCCGCTGCGGACGCTCAATCGCAAGCTCGGCACCGGCTTTTCGCTCGACGGCCCCAAGACGCTCAACGGTCTCATCGTGGAGGATCTCGGCGAGATCCCCGACGCCGGCACGCGGTTGACCGTCGCCGGCCAGGGGATGGAAGTCCTGCAAACGCAGGATCGCGCGATAAAAGTGGTACGACTCCTGCCGCCGGTGGGCCGCCCGGCCACCCGCGCTTTACAAGGCATAGAGGGACGGGCATCATCGGGAAGCTAACTTTTATGCGCTTGGAATAAGGCTCCCGCGAGGCCTCAAGGCCAGGACCGGGCATGCCGATAACCACATCAGAGCTCCAAAACGCCCGAAACCGCCTGAAGACCCGTTCTTATCACCACCCGCCATGGCCACCCACGCCGCCACCACTCGCAATATCAGCGGCCTCGCGCGCGCCCTCGCACAGCATGGGCTGATGACCGAAAACGACGCCGAGGCCATGCAGGCGCAGGCTCGGACTGCCGGCATCTCGTTTGTGGAACAGATGCTTGCCGGCAAGAGGCTTTCCGCAGGGAGGCTCGCCACGTTCGCTTCCAGGGCGTTCGGCGTGCCGCTTTTCGATCTTTCCGCGTTCGATCTCCACGATGTTCCCGGCGAGCTCCTGGATATCAAGATGGCCCAGACCCGCCGCGTGTTGCCGCTTCAGAAACGCGGCAATCGGCTCTACGTGGCAACGTCGGACCCTGCCAACCTCCAGGCGCTCGAAGAAGTCCGGTTCAAGACCAACCTTGTGGTCGAGCCGGTCGTGGTGGAGGACGACAAACTCGCCCAGGCGCTCCAGAAGTTGGCGGAAAGCACCGCGTCGACGCTGCAGGACCTGTCGAGCATGGACGACCTCGAGGTCGAGCTCACCGACGGTACGCCTGGTGCGGCCACCGAGGAAGACAACTCCGAGGTCGATGACGCGCCGGTCGTCAAGTACATACAGAAAATCCTGCTCGACGCCATCGCTGCCGGTGTTTCCGATATCCATTTCGAGCCGTATGAGCGTTTCTATCGCATCCGGTATCGGCTGGACGGACAGCTCATGGAAGTGGCCCAGCCGCCGCTCGTGATCAAGGACAAGGTGGCGTCGCGGATCAAGGTTATCTCGAGGCTCGACATTTCCGAAAAACGGGTGCCGCAGGATGGGCGCATGAAGCTCGTCCTTTCGAAGACCAAATCCATCGACTTTCGGGTCAGCACGCTGCCCACCCTTTTTGGCGAAAAGATCGTGGTGCGGATCCTCGACTCATCGGGCATCAAGCTCGGGATCGAAGTGCTCGGCTACGAGCCCGAACAGCAGAAGCACCTGCTCAATGCCATCGCCCGCCCGTACGGCATGGTCCTCGTGACCGGCCCGACCGGCAGCGGCAAGACGGTATCGCTTTATACGTGCTTGAACATCCTGAATCAGCCGGGAATCAACATCTCGACGGCCGAAGACCCGGCTGAAATTCAGCTTGCCGGCATCAACCAGGTCAACGTCAACGAAAAGGCGGGCCTCACCTTCGCCGCCGCATTGAGATCGTTCCTGCGCCAGGATCCCGACGTCATCATGGTCGGTGAGATCCGCGATCTCGAGACCGCGGACATCGCAATCAAGGCCGCCCAGACCGGGCACCTGGTTCTTTCGACCTTGCATACCAACGATGCGCCGTCCACGCTGCAGCGGCTCGCCAACATGGGTGTGGCCGCCTTCAATATCGCCTCGTCGGTGATCATCATCGTTGCCCAGCGACTGGCACGGAAGCTCTGCGCCCAATGCAAGCAGCCCAAGGACATTCCTTCGGAGTCGCTGCTCGCGGCAGGCTTCGCGGAAAGGGAACTCGACGGGACCTGGCAACCGTTCGGCCCCATCGGCTGCGACCACTGCAAAGGTACCGGCTACAAGGGGCGCGTCGGCGTTTACGAAGTGATGCCGATCACCGACGACATGCGCCAGATCATCATGCGCAACGGCTCCGCGCTCGATATCGCCGCGCAAGCGCGCGCAGAGGGCGTGCGTAATTTGCGGCAGTCAGGGCTCATCAAGGTCAAGGCGGGCATCACCTCGCTCGAAGAGATCGAAGCGGTCACCAACGAGTAATCCAGGGAATCACCATGGCCACTGCCGCGCTGCAACGCCGCGATGTCAAGGAGCACCTCTACGTTTGGGAGGGCATCGACCGCAATAATCGCCAGCTTCGGGGCGAGGTCCGCGCTGCCTCGGAGAACGTGGTCACCATCAATCTCCGGCGGCAGGGAATACGCGCCACCAAGGTCAAGCGCCAGAGACTCGGGCGCGGCAAGAAGATCCGCGACCAGGACATCACATTTTTCACCCGCCAACTCGCGACGATGCTCAAGGCGGGCGTGCCGCTGCTGCAGTCGTTCGATATCGTCGCCCGGGGACACAGCAATGGGCGGTTCTCGCGGTTGATCATGGAGATCAAATCCAAGGTGGAAGCGGGGGTGAGCCTGTCGCAGGCGTTTCGCGAGTATCCGGACCACTTCAATGCGTTGTACTGCAACCTGGTCGGCGCGGGCGAAACGGCCGGCATGCTCGATGCGATCCTCGATCGCCTCGCGGTCTACCAGGAAAAGATGCTCGCGCTCAAGAGCAAGATCAAGTCGGCGCTGTTCTATCCCATTTCGGTCATCGTCGTGGCCATCGTCGTGGTGTGGGTGATCATGATCTGGGTGATCCCGTCCTTCAAGGAGGTGTTCAAGAGCTTTGGCGCGGGACTTCCGCCGATGACCGAAATGGTCATCACGATTTCCGATTTTCTGGTCGCCTATTGGTGGCTCTTTGCGCTCGGCGCCTTTGGTGCCGTCGTCGGATTCTCGTCCCTGTTCAAGCGGTCTGATGCCTTCCGGTTCGGCTGTGACCGGCTGATCCTCAAGGTCCCCGTCATCGGCTCGATCATGGAAAAGGCCGCCACAGCGCGGTGGGCACGCACGCTGTCCACGATGTTCGCTGCCGGCGTTCCCCTGGTTGAATCGCTCGATGCGGTGGCCGGGGCAGCGGGCAACCGCGTATTCGAGCAGGCAACGCGGAAGGTGCAGACCCAGGTCAGCACCGGCACGAGCCTCACCAACGCCATGATCAGCACGTCGCTTTTCCCCAACATGGTGCTGCAGATGACCCAGATCGGCGAGGAATCAGGCTCGCTCGACGCCATGCTTTCGCGGGTTGCCGATTTTTACGAGCGCGAAGTGGACGACGCGGTGGCGTCGCTATCGAGCCTGCTGGAGCCGATCATCCTGGTGGTTCTCGGAGTAATCGTCGGCGGCCTGGTGATCGCCATGTATCTGCCGATATTCAAGCTCGGCGCGGTGGTTTGACGCACCCTTCGGCGGGCGATGACCGAGCGGGAAAGGTGAAAGGCCCGCGGCCAAGACAGCCGATGGGCACTCGCGCCGGCGGCGGCGTCCTGCCCCTATCGGAATCGGCAGCCACGCCCGCATGACCGATCCCGTCATCATGTGGTCCGCCGCAATCGCGGTGGGGTTGTGCGTGGGCAGCTTCCTCAATGTGGTGATCCACCGCACACCGAAGATGCTCGAGCGCCAGTGGCAACTGCAATGCGCCGAGCTGTCGGGCGCAGCAGCCGCGACAACGCCCCCCTACAACCTCGTGGTGCCGGGCTCGCAATGCCCGGCCTGCGCCCGGCCGATCCGGGCCATCGAAAACATCCCGATCGTTTCGTGGCTCGCATTGCGGGGCAAATGCTCCGGTTGCGGCGTTGCGATCCCGTCGCGGTATCCGTTCGTGGAGCTTCTTGGGGCTCTCGCCGCGGTGGCCGCGATGGCACGCTTCGGGTTAAGCGCGCAGGGCTTGGCGGCGGCCGTCTTCCTGTGGACGCTTCTGGCACTCACATTCATCGATTTCGATACCCAGCTGCTGCCGGATAACCTCACCTTGCCGCTTCTCTGGGCCGGCCTGATCGTCAATTTGTGGGGCCTTTTCACCCCGCTCGGCCACGCGGTGGTCGGTGCGGTTGCCGGGTACCTTTCGCTCTGGACCGTCTACTGGCTCTTCAAGCTGTTGCGGAACAAGGAAGGCATGGGTTACGGCGACTTCAAGCTCCTCGCCGCACTTGGCGCCTGGCTGGGATGGGAGGCGCTGCCGCTCATTGTGCTGCTTTCGTCGGTGGTCGGTGCCGTCATCGGCATCGGGCTAATCGTGTTCAAAGGGCGCGACCACAACATTCCCCTTGCGTTCGGACCCTATCTTGCGGTCGCCGGAGTGGTCGCGCTGTTTTGGGGAAAAATGCTCGTTGCGCTTTATCTGCCGTGACGCTTGTCGTGGGTCTCACCGGCGGCATCGGCAGCGGCAAGTCGGCGGTGGCGGAAGCCTTTGCCGGCCTGGGCATCGATGTGACGGACGCGGACCAAATTTCGCATCGGATGACGCAACCGGGCGCCGCCGGGCATGACGCCATCGTCAGGGAGTTCGGCCCGCAGGCGTTGAACGCTGCCGGGGAGGTCGATCGCCCCTGGTTGCGCCACACGGTGTTCGCCGACGCGAACGCGCGGGCGCGCCTCGAAGCGGCACTGCACCCATTGATCCGGGCCACCATCTTGGCGGAAGTCGATCGCTGGCAAAGCCCATACGGCGTCCTGGTCGTGCCACTGCTGCTCGAGCGCGGCGGACTCACGCACCTGGTGGATCGCGTGCTGGTGGTCGATTGCCCCGAGGAAGAGCAGATTGCGCGGGTCACCCGTCGAAGCGCCTTGGCCCACGGCGAGGTGCGTGCGATCATGGCGACCCAACTCACTCGGGAGGAGCGCCTGGCTGCCGCCGACGACGTGCTCGACAACAGTGGCCCCGTTGTGCGCATCGCATTGCAGGTAGAGGCGCTTGACCAGCGCTATCGCCGGCTGGCGACCGCACCGCGCACCGACGCTTCGCCCCCGGTCCGGCCGTAACGCCATTCGAGTCGGAATGTCTAACTTGCAACCCAGTCGTCGCCGCCGATTCCCGTGATCCGCTACGAGCACCCGTTGAACGAGCGCATCCGCACCTTGATGCGGCTGGAGGTGCTTTATCACCGCGTCGAATTCTTCGCCTCCCAGCCCGCAGCTCCCGACCATCATGCTGCCCTCCTGTTCCTC